>NZ_JAWDID010000017.1:0-107569 GCF_032464875.1 Allobosea rubneri | reverse complement strand
CTTCTGCTCCGGCGTCGGCTGCACGTCCTCCTCGATGCGCTCGCGCAACGCGCCGGCGGCACGGTTCCCGCCGCCGCGAGCGGCCGGCGCCTCGGCGGGGAGGGCGGTCGGGCCGCCGAGCGGGCGGAAGCGCAGGGCGGCGTTCGGCACGCGCAGCACGTCCTGCCGGTCGTCGGTGACGATCTGCACATTGGCGGTCATGCCCGGCAGTAGCGCGAGGTCGCGGTTCTCGACACGCACCACGCCGGTGTAGGTGACGACGTTCTGGATGGTCTGGGCGCCGAGACGCACCATCTCGACCTTCCCCTGGAAGCTGCGGTTCGGATAGGCGTTGACGCTGAAGGAGACGGTCTGGCCGGTCTTGAGGCGCCCGACATCGGCCTCGTCGATATTGGCGTAGATGTCGATGATGCGCAGGTCCTGGGCGATCTGGAAGAGCTCCGGCGCCGAGAGCGAGGCGGCGACGGTCTGGCCGAGATTGACCTGACGCTGGACGACGACGCCGTCGACCGGCGAGCGGATATCGGTGCGCTCGAGATCGATCAGGATGTCCTTCAGCTTGGCCTCGCGCTGGGAGATCAGCGCCTCGCCGGACTGGACCTGCCCTTCGGCGAGCGAAATATCGGCATCGAGCCCGCTGATCTCGGCCTTGAGCGAGGCGATCTGGGCTTCGTTGGAGGCGAGCGTCGCGGTCTGGATCTCGACCTGGGTGCGGGCGCTGTCGAGGCCCTGCTGGGCGCCGGCGCCGCGGGTGAAGAGCTCGTTCTGGCGATCGAAGGTGCGCTTGGCGTCGGTGAGCTGCGCCTTGGTGCGGTCGCGCTGTGCTTCCAGGTCCTTGACGGTGGAATCCGCCTTGGTCCGGGCGACCCTGGCGCGCTCCAGCTGGGCGCGCTTGACGACGAGGTCGGCCTTGGCCTGGGAGAGGTCGGCGGCCGCGGCGTCGCGGCGGGTCTTGATCTGGTCGCTGTTCAGCCGGGCGACGATCTGGCCCGCCTTCACCTGCGAATTATAGTCGGCGAGGATCTCGACGACCTGGCCGGAGAGCATCGAGCCGACCACCACGGTGGTGACGGGGGTCAGGGTGCCGGTGGCGCGGACTGAGGCGGTGATCTGGCCGCGATCGATCGCAGCCGTGCGGTAGGCGGCGTCGTTGGCCACGCCTCCTGTCGGCCGCAGGGCCAAATAGCCGGTGGCGAGCGCTGCCGCACCGATACCGGCCCCGATTACCCAGACGCGCACGTTCGATTCTCCTCCGGCAGCGCAGCATGGTCGCCCTGCCATAGCAGCAGCATGCCAGAAACGGGCGGCGCAGACGAGTTAACTCGCTGCAATGTTGGAGAAAGCTGCGGCTCTACGCCGTCCGCGCTTCCTGTGTCAGCGCCAGGAGGTCGCGTAGCGTCGTGATGGTCGAGCCATCGGCGACGCCGTCGATCTTTTCAGGCCGCCAGTGACGCTGGAAGGCGGCGACGACGGCCTCGAAGCGCTCGTCATAGACCCCGTCGACCGAGACGCCGTAGCCGAGCATGGCGAACATCGCCTGCAGGGCTTCGACCGGCGGGCCGGCATCGCCGCGGGCGAAGAAGCGGCCGCCCTTGATCGGCGCCGGCTCGACCCAGATGCCGACGCCGCCTTCAGCGAAGCGACGCCAGGGAAACTTCTCGCCGGGATCGATCTTGCGGCCGGGCGCGATGTCGGAATGGGCGAGCACGCGCTCGGGCGGGATTTGCCAGCGCTCGCAGATGTCGCGGCAGAGGTTCAGCGTCGCGGCGAGCTGCTCCTCCGGGAAGTCGGGAAGGCCGCCGGGATGGCCGGGATTGGCGATCTCGATGCCGATCGAGGCGGAGTTGAGATCGGTCTCGCCGGCCCAGTGCGAGGCGCCGGCATGCCAGGCGCGGCGCTCCTCGGGCACGAGCTGGAGGACGTGGCCGTTCTCGAAGACGAAGTAGTGGCAGGAAACCTGGGCGATCGGGTTGCACAGCCATTGCAGTGCCTCGCCGGTGTCGGGCATGCCGGTATAGTGCAGGATCAGCGTGTCCGGGCGGCGATCGGCAGACCCGTCACGGAACTTGCGCTCGCCATGGTTGGGCGAGGGGAAGACCTTGGCGGCGAAGCGGCTGTCGGGCTTGGTCGTGACGCTCATGCCGGCGCAGCCAGCCGGCCTGCGAGGCCGCGCTCCTTCTGGATCGCATCCCAGGCGGCATTGATCGCGGCAAGCCGGCGCGTCGCGATGCAGATGGCCTCTTCGGGCAATCCGCGGGCGATCTCGCGATCGGGGTGGTTCTCGACCACCAGAGCGCGATGCAGCTTGCGGATCTCGGCGTCGCTCATCTCGCGGCTGGCGCCGAGCACGAGATAGGGGTCGTCGCGGCGGCGGACATGGCGCGCCTCGATGCGGGCGAAGCCGGCCTCGTCGATGCCGAAGATCATCGCGACGTCATGCAGATAGTCGTGCTCGCGCTCATGGATCGCGCCGTCGGCGGCAGCGATCAGGAAAAGCCCGTCGAGCACGTCCTCGAGCAGGGCCGGCTCCTCGCGGAAGCTCTCGGCGATCTGGCTGGCATAGGCCTCGAAGCCGGCGCTGGTCTGCTTGGCGAGGTCGAACAGGCGCTCGATATGGCCCTGCTCGTCGGCCGGCACCGTGACGATACGGCGGAAGGCTGCGACCTCGTCGCGCGTCACGACGCCGTCGGCGCGCGCCATCTTGGCGGCGAGTGCGACGAGACCCGTGGTGAAGATGAGCTGGCGGGGCGCCGGACCGAAGGGCGCTCCCTCGCGGTCGACCAGGACATGGCCGGCAAGCGCGCCGACGAGCGCTCCGAGCGGCCCGCCGAGCGCAAAGCCGAGGCCTCCGCCCCCCAATGCGCCCCAGTGGAATGATTTCATCGTTCAGCCCGTCCCGGTGCAGGACGCGAAACGGTGGGAACCGGTCTTCCGCATGAAGCCCGATCTAAAGCATCGTGCCGAAAAGCGATATCCACTTTATCGACGAAAGCCGGCGCTGCGACAAAGCGGCAGCGACAAGGCGATGGATCGCCAGTCGACGTCCGGCAGGACGCATGGCGATCCATCGGATGAGAGGCGTTCAGGCCTGCTCGAACGAGACGTGCTCAGCGGCAGTAGAGCCGGCCGTAGCGGTCGCGGTAATAGCCATAGGGGCAGCCGTCATAATAGCCGTCATCATAATAGGGCGAGGTCGCCGAGCCGATGATGGCGCCGCCCGCTGCGCCGATCAGGCCGCCGGCAACGGCGCCGCCCGCGCGGCCGGTGGCGAGACCGCCGATCACGGCGCCGGTCGCGGCGCCGATCGCGGCACCTCCGCCGACGCGCTGCTCATGCGGCGTGCAGGCCGCGGCGCCCAGAGCGAGGCCGACGGCCGCGACTGCCAGCAATTTCTTCATCTCATTCCCCCGTCTCAGGTCGATCCGACGCAACAAGGCGCTTTTGGTCTCGACCGGCCCATTGCGACCGGCAATTGCGGTCGCAATGCGGCAATGATTTGGCCTTTTGCCTTGACTGCGTCAACGCCGCCGCACCCGAATCGTTCCATGCTTCAATACATGATGATTACTTTTGAATGATTTAGACAGTAATAATCAATCCGGCATAGTATAATATAGATTTGCTGGCGAATCTGCCGGATTGTCGTCACATTCGTCTTTCATTTGCCCCGCTGTTCAATCCGATCAACGCCACATGGGGCTCCCCAATATGAACCGGATCTATGGTAGCGGCTGCGCCGCCTTCGCGATTTGCCTGGGCCTACTGCAACCGGCTGCTGCCGAGATCAATGCCGAGACCGATGCCCGCGCCTTCATCGTGCGCGAGGCCGAGATCAGGCGGGCCAAGGAAGCGGTTGAGAGCGGTCAGCAGCAGGCGCGCCTCGCACCGGAAGGGGCTGTCGAGGCGGGTTCCTCGGCGACGCAGAAGCTCGCCGGCAAACCCGGCAAGGGCGAAAGGCCGCGCCGTCAGGCGCTGGCGGCGCCGGCCGGCAGCGACAATCTGCGGGCTCTCGTCGCCCGCCACGCGGCCGCCAACGGCGTGCCCTTTTCGCTGGCCGATGCGGTGGTCCGCATCGAAAGCCGCTACAATCCGCGTGCGGCCAATGCCGGCAATTACGGCCTGATGCAGATCCGCCACCAGACGGCGCGTGGCGTCGGCTACAGCGGCGGCGCCGCCGGGCTGCTCGATGCCGAGACCAATGCCCGCTACGGCATGAAGTACCTCGCGCAGGCCTACCGGCTCGCTGGCGGCGACACCTGCCGCACCGTGATGATGTACCAGAGCGGCCACATGGCCAAGCGCATGAGCGGCGCGAACCGCACCTACTGCTCCAAGGTGCGCACCATCACCGCCAGCAACTGAGCCGGCGCTTGACGCCGGAGGCGCAAGAGCGCACAGGCGATCCCGCCAGTCGGCCGGACGGCCGCTCCCGCTTCGCGGGGGAGGAAAGTCCGGGCTCCACGGAAACACGGTGCCGGATAACGTCCGGCGGGGGCGACCCCAGGGAAAGCGCCACAGAGATCGAACCGCCCCTGGCTTCGGCCGGGGGTAAGGGTGAAAAGGTGCGGTAAGAGCGCACCGCGTACCCGGCAACGGGGACGGCATGGCAAGCCCCACCGGGAGCAAAACCAAATAGGGACGATGCTTTCCGTGCAAGCGGGGAGGGGCCTGTTTCCTGGCCTGGTCGTCCGGGTTGGTTGCTCGAGGCGCGCAGCGATGCGCGTCCCAGAGGAATGGCCGTCACGTCGGGGGAGAAATCCTCCGGCCATCCAGAACCCGGCTTACAGGCCGGCTGGCGCCCAAAACTTCGCAACGAAAAGGGCCGGGAGCGCTCCCGGCCCTTTCGCGTGTTGCCGGTTCGGGAAGGCTCAGCCGGCGACCGTCAGCTCGACCTTGATGTTGCCCCGTGTCGCGTCCGAATACGGGCAGACGATGTGAGCCTTCTGGACGAGGTCCTCGAGCTTGGCCTTCTCGATGCCCGGCGCCGCGATCGTCAGCTTGACGGCGATGCCGAAGCCCTTGCCGTCGTCGCGCGGGCCGATGCCGACATCGGCGCTGACGCGCGCATCGTCCGGGATCTTCACGCCTTCCTTGCCGGCGGCGAATTTCAGCGCCCCAAGAAAGCAGGCCGAATAGCCCATGGCGAAGAGCTGCTCGGGATTAGTGCCGTCGCCACCGCCGCCGCCGAGTTCCTTGGGCGTGTTGAGCACGAGCTTGACGTTGCCGGTGTCGGTCGCCGCCTGGCCTTCGCGGCCGCCCGTCGCGGAACCATGGGCGGTGTAGAGGATCTTCATCGCTGCTCTCCTTGCTGGGCGGTTGTCCGCCGTGGTCGATGTGAATTAAATTGTGCACAATCTAATTGCTTGCAATTCAAATTTCCGTGAACCGGCGGCGCACGGCGCGATGAAAGAGTATCTTGGCTCCATGGCAGGGGAGACTGTTCTAAGGGCGAGTTGTTCCAATCCGATCGGATTGCTTCCCCTGACTGAGGAGCCACGATGCGGACAACTGACGGCAAGGACATGACGAAGGATGCGAATTCGCGGTTGGTACGAGGTCTCGACGAGCAGATCTGCTTTGCAGTCTATTCGGCCGCCCATGCCTTCAACCGGGCCTACCGGCCGTTCCTGGCCGAGCTCGGTCTGACCTATCCGCAATATCTGGTCATGCTCGTGCTCTGGGAGCAGGACGGCCAGAGCGTGAAGGCGATCGGCGAGCGGCTGATGCTGGATTCCGGCACGCTGACGCCGCTGCTCAAGCGTCTCGAGGGGAATGGCCTGATCCTGCGCAAGCGCGGCCGGGAAGATGAGCGGCAGGTGCTGGTCGATCTGACCGAGACGGGCCGCGCCCTGCGCGACAAGGCGGGTCGCTCGGTCAACCCGGTGCCCTGCGCGGTCGAGGAAAGCGGCGTCCCGCCGGCGCGCCTGCTGGAGGAAATCCGCGCCTTGCGGGAGGCCTTGCTGCGTCGCGCGGCTGCGGAAGATTAGGTCCGGCCGAGTACGGTCGACCGCCTCAAAAATATTTCTTCGCGGGCAGGCCGGATGGGGCGGCCAACGCATGCGGCGTCGCGTGTGCTCGCGCGCCGGAAATCGACGTTTTTACGGATAGTTAACCTTAACGGGCTGTGATGTTTCCAGGCTGGCGCAGGGTCGCGTCTGGCCCCCTGAATCCGTTGACGCCCATAATATCCCATGGTATCCCAAATCATCCCGTCGAAACCGACAGGCAAGCGACAGGTCAGGGTCCGTGTGCCGCGCGGATTCAGGCCAAGGGCTTCGCTTTGTCGGGTTCGACGGGAGTATCAGCGGTCGGCTCTGACCGGCCTGCTCCGCACCGTGGAAACCTGGCCGGGAGGCGGCGTTGACGGACCGCTTCGTCTCCCATTTCACCAACAAGCTGGACGCCAAGGGCAGGGTCTCGATCCCTGCGACCTTCCGTGCCGTGCTGGCGAAAGACGGCTACGAGGGGCTCTACGTCCATCCGGCGCTCGATCAGGCCAGCCTCGATTGCGGCGGCCATGCGCTGCGCGCGACGATCGACGACATTCTCTCGCGCTTCTCGCCCTTCTCGGAGGAGTGGGATTCGCTCTCCACGGCGCTGAACGGAACCTCGGAAGTGTTGAAGGTCGACCCGGAGGGGCGCATCGTGCTGAGCGAGGCGCTGAAGGCCCATGCCGGCATCGGCGACGCGGTCGCCTTCGTCGGGCAGGGGCACAAATTCCAGATCTGGGAGCCGGAGCGCTTCAAGGCCCATCTCGACCAGGCGCGGGCGAAGCTGCGGGACGTCAGGCGCGCGCTCGGCGCGACGGTGACCTCGTGAGGGCGTCGTCTGAAGGGGAGGTGGCCATGCCGCACGTACCCGTCCTGATGGAGGAGGCGCTCGACGCGCTCGCGCTGAAGCCGGGCGGTCGCTATCTCGACGGAACCTTCGGCGCCGGCGGCTATTCCCGCGCCCTGCTGACGCGCGAGCCGCAGGCGGAGCTTCTTGCGCTCGACCGTGATCCCAATGCCATTGCCGGTGGAGCCGATCTCGTCGCCGCCATGGCCGGGCGGCTGACCCTGGCGCAGGCCCGTTTCGGCGCTCTTGCTGAAGAAGCCGAGCGTTTCGGCATGACGCCGCTCGACGGGGTGGTGCTCGACATCGGCGTCTCGTCGATGCAGCTCGACCAAGCGCAGCGCGGTTTCTCGTTCCGCTTCGACGGGCCGCTCGACATGCGCATGGAGGCCGATGGCCAGAGCGCTGCCGAGCTCGTCAACGAGGCCGACGAGGGCGTGCTCGCCAACATCATTTATCACTATGGCGAGGAACGGCGCTCGCGCGCCATTGCCCGCGCCATCGTCGAGGCACGCCGCAAGACGCCGCTGACCACGACCAAGCAATTGGCCGATCTCGTCGCAGGCATCGTCCGGGCCGACCCCAACGGCCCGCATCCGGCGACGCGGACCTTCCAGGCGCTCCGGATCGCGATCAACGACGAGCTCGGCGAGCTCGTCCGGGCGCTGCATGCCGCGGAAGCGGCGCTGGCACCGGGCGGACGCCTCGCCGTCGTGACCTTCCATTCGCTCGAGGACCGCATCGTCAAGCAGTTCTTCGCGCAGCGCTCCGGCAAGGCTCCCGCCGCCTCGCGCCATGCGCCGAGCGCAGCGGTGCCGACGGCGACCTTCCGGCCCGTGATCAAGGGAGCGTTGGCGCCGTCCGAGGCCGAGATGCGTGCCAATCCGCGGGCCCGTTCGGCGAAGCTGCGGGCCGCCGAGCGCACCGAGGCCGCGGCGCGCTCGCCCGATGCCGAGCTGGTCGCGCTCGCCGTCGTGCCCGCCCCGCAAACCCGTCGGAGAAGCTGAGCGTGATCAAGCTGCTGCACGTCATCGCCATCGGCGCGCTGGTCTCCTCGGCGCTCTATGCCTATTCGATCAAGTACGAGACGACGCTGGAGGCCGAGCAGCTGCAGAAGCTGAAGGCCAAGGCCCAGCGCGAGCGCGACGCGATCGCCGTGCTCAAAGCCGAATGGCAGTTCCTCAACCGGCCCGACCGGCTGCAGGCGCTGGCCGACCGGCATCTCGATTTGCAGCCGCTGGTGATCAACCAGGTCGTGCGCCTTTCCGACATCCCCAATCGCGGGCCGAAGGTCGATTCGATCGGCCGCAAGCTCGAGGATCTCGGCCTCGGCCTGCCGACCGAGACGCCGCGCAACGTCAAGAGCAACAACTCCACCACGCCGGGAGGCCGCCCATGACGACCGAGCCCGTCGCTCCAGCCGTAGTCGCGGCACCGGTGGTCGAAAAGCCGCGTCGGCCGAGCCTGCGGGCCGGCCTGCTGCGTGACGTCTTCCGGATGAGCGGGGAGAAGAGCGGGCCGCGCGTCGGCCTCGTCATCCTCGGCTTCAGCGCACTCTTCCTGGCGATCACCGGCCGGCTGGTGGCGCTCGCTGCCTTCCCGAACGATCAGGTCGGCTTGCGCCGGGCGACCTCGAACGCGATCTCGGCGGCGCGGCCCGACATCGTCGATCGCAACGGCACGGTGATGGCGACCGACATCCGTACCGTCTCGGTCTTCGCCGAGCCGCGCAAGATCCTCGACAAGGACGAGGCGACGGAACTGCTCACGGCGGTGCTGCCGGATCTCAACGCCAAGGAACTGCGCGACAAGCTCGGCACCAAGAAGGGCTTTGTCTGGGTCAAGCGCGAGATCACGCCGCGCCAGCAGGCCGAGGTGCACCGGCTCGGCATTCCCGGCGTCGGCTTCGTGCCCGAGAACAAGCGCGTCTATCCGAACGGCCCGGCGGCCGCGCATGTGCTCGGCTTCGCCAATGTCGACAATGTCGGGATTGCCGGCATCGAGAAATACATCGACTCGCAGGGGTTGCAGGACCTCAACGGCGCCGGGCTCGCGGTGCAGGCCTCCGACCTGAAGCCGGTGACGTTGTCGGTCGATCTGCGCGTCCAGCACCTCCTGCGCGACGAACTCCTCAAGGGAATGGAAAAGTACCGGGCGCTCGCCGCGGCCGGAGCGGTCATGGACGTGAACACCGGCGAGATCATCGCCACCGTTTCGTTGCCTGATTTCGACCCGAGCAACCCGGTCGACGCGCTCGAGAAGGACCGGATCAACCGGATCAATGTCGGCGTCTACGAGATGGGCTCGACCTTCAAGGCGCTGACCGTCGCGATGGCGCTCGACACCGGCAAGGCCAACATCAATTCGAGCTATTCGACCGCCGGCGGCATGATGCGCTTCGGCCGCCAGGTCATCCGCGAGTATCGGGGCGGCACCGGCCGGACGCTGACGGTGCCGGAAGTGTTCGTGCACTCCTCGAACATGGGCACCGTCAAGATGGCGCTCTCGGTCGGCGTCGAGGGGCACAAGGCCTTCCTGCGCAAGATGGTGCAGCTCGACCGCATGCAGACCGAGCTGCCGGAGAGCGCTTCGCCGATCGTGCCGCAGCGCTGGGGCGAGCTCAATACCGCGACGATCGCCTTCGGCCACGGCCTCGCGGTGGCGCCGATCCAGGCGCTGGCGGCGGTCGCGGCGCTGGTCAATGGCGGCAAGCTGATGACGCCGACCTTCATCAAGCGCACGGCCGAGGATGCGGAAGCCGTCAGCACCCGCGTGATCAAGCCCGAAACCTCGGAGGCGATGCGCTACATCATGCGCCTCAACGGCGAGCGCGGCTCGGCCCGCAAAGCCGATGTCGCCGGCTACTTCGTCGGCGGCAAGACCGGCACGGCCGAGAAGGTGATCAACGGCCGCTACGCCAAGAACAAGAACTTCACGACCTTCATGGCGATCGTGCCGGCCGACAAGCCGCGATACCTGTTCCTTTCGATCTATGACGAGCCTAAAGGCTATGCCGAGAGCGGCGGCTATTCGACGGCCGCCTGGAACGCCGGCATCACCACCGGCAAGGTCATTGAGCGGGCGGCGCCGATTCTCGGCCTGCCGCCGCGCTTCGAGCCGCCGGTCGCGCCCTTCCCCTTGATGGCGAAGCTCGGCGCCTGGGGCACACGCTAGGCGGACGAAAAAGATGCAAGATACCGGTTTCAGCCTCGGCCAGCTCTTTCCCGGGGCGTTTCCGGACGATGCCGAGCGGCGCGTCGCGGGCATCGCCTTCGACAGCCGCAAGGTCGCGCAGGGCGAGGCTTTCGTTGCGCTCGCCGGCGCCAGGACCGACGGCGCCCGGTTCATCGCCGATGCTGCGGCGCGCGGCGCGGTTGCCATTGTTTCCGGCCAGCCCCGGCCAGCGGGGCTTGCCCCCGGCATCGCGTTCGCCGAGGTTTCCGACCCGCGCCGGGCACTGGCGCTCGCCGCGGCCAAGGTGCATCCGCGCCAGCCGGCGACCATCGTCGCGGTGACCGGCACCAGCGGCAAATCCTCCGTCGCGGAATTCACCCGACAGATCTTCATGGCGCTCGGGCGGGAGGCGGCGAGCCTCGGCACGATCGGCATCGTCACCGCGGCCGGGGCCGATTACGGCTCGCTGACCACGCCCGACCCGCTCTCGCTGCACGCTTCTCTCGACCGCCTGGCCGGGGAAGGCGTCAGCCATGTCGCGATGGAAGCCTCCTCGCACGGGCTCGACCAGCGCCGGCTCGACGGGGTGCGGTTGACGGCCGGCGCCTTCCTGAATCTCGGCCGCGACCATCTCGACTATCATCCGAGCGTCGAGGACTACCTCGCTGCCAAGCTCCGGCTCTGGGAGTTGCTCCCCGCCGGAGCGCCGGTCGTGATCAACCGCGATGAGCCTTACGCCGCCGAGGCGGCGCAGGCCGCTGCAGCCGCAGGCCATCCGGTGATCGGCATCGGCCGGGGCGGGGATCGGCTCAGGCTGCTTTCGGTCGAGCGCAAGGGCTTCTCGCAGCGCCTGCGCGTTGCCGTCGACGGTGGCGAGGTCGAAGTGATGCTGCCGCTGGTCGGCGATTTCATGGCCGGCAATGCGCTGGTCGCGGCGGGGCTCGCCATTGCGGCGGGCGAGGAGCCGGAGGCCGCGGTCGCGGCGCTGTCTGGGCTCAAGGGCGTGCCCGGCCGGCTGGAGCGCGTGGCCGAGCACAATGGCGGGCTCGTCGTCGTCGACTATGCCCACAAGCCCGATGCGCTCGCGGCGGTGCTCAGGACGTTGCGCCCCTATGCCAGCGGCAGGCTGATCTGCGTCTTCGGCTGCGGCGGCGACCGCGACCGCGGCAAGCGACCGCTGATGGGCGGGATCGCGGCGGAGGGCGCCGATATCGCCATCGTCACCGACGACAATCCGCGCAGCGAAGACCCGGCCGCAATCCGCGCCGAGATCCTCGCCGCCGCGCCGGGCCTGCGCGAGATCGGCGACCGGGCGAGGGCGATCACTGCAGGTGTCGCCGAATTGCAGCCGGGCGACCTCCTGGTCGTTGCCGGCAAGGGCCATGAAACCGGCCAGATCATCGGCGACCGGACCTTGCCGTTCTCCGACCATGAGACGGTGCGGCACGCGGTTGCCGAAATCAGCGGGAGAACATGAGATGACGGCTGCGCCGCTCTGGACCGGAGCCCGCCTGATCGAGGCGATGGAGGCGCGGGCGCAAGGCCCGCAGCCGGCCGCGGTGACCGGCGCTTCGATCGATACCCGGACCCTCGAGCCGGGCGATGCCTTCTTCGCCATCCAGGGCGATGCGCGCGACGGGCATGATTTCGTCGCCGCCGCGCTCGAGAAGGGCGCGGCGCTTGCCGTCGTCGACGAGGCGCACGCCGGGGTTTTCCCGGTAGAGGCGCCGCTGGCGGTCGTGCCGGACGTGCTGCGCGCGATGGAGCGCGCCGGTATGGCACGGCGCGCCGAGCTTCACGCCGGCGTCCTCGCGGTCACCGGCTCGGTCGGCAAGACCGGCACCAAGGAGGCACTGCGCCTCGTACTCTCGCGACAGGGCAAGACGCATGCGCCGGTCGCGTCCTACAATAATCATTGGGGCGTGCCGCTGACGCTGACGCGTACGCCGGCGGATGTGCGCTACGGCGTCTACGAGATCGGGATGAACAGCCCCGGCGAGATCCTGCCGCTCGCCCGTATGGTCCAGCCGGAGGTGGCGATCATCACCACGGTGCAGCCGGTGCATCTCGCCGCCTTCGAGTCGATCGAGGGCATCGCCCGCGAGAAGGCGGCGATCTTCAGCGGGCTGAAGGCCGGGGGCACGGCGATCATCAACGCCGACATCGCCCAGACCGGCCTGCTGCGTGAGCTGGCGCAGGCGAGTCCCGCCGGGCGCATCATCAGCTTCGGCGAGAGCGAAACGGCCGATGTCCGCCTGCTCGGCTGCTCGCTCAAGCCCGATATCTCGACGGTCGAGGCCAATGTGCTCGGCCGGCCAGTCACCTATAAGCTTGGCAGCCCCGGCAAGCACATCGTTCTGAATTCACTGGCGGTGCTCGCAGCAGTCGAGGCGATCGGGGCCGATCTCGCCTTGGCCGCGTTGGCGCTCGCCGAACTGAAGCCGCCGGCCGGACGCGGGGCGCGCCAGATGCTGCATGCGCCGTCCGGGCCGTTCACGCTGATCGACGAGAGCTATAACGGCAACCCGGCCTCGATGCGGGCCGCGATCGAGAATCTCGGGCGGATCGACGCCCATGGTCGCGGCCGGCGCATCGCCGTGCTCGGCGACATGCTGGAACTCGGCGAAAGCGGCCCAGCGCTGCACAAGGGGCTCGCCGAGGCTGTCACCGGCAACGGGGTCGATCTCGTCTTCGCATGCGGACCCCTGATGCGTTCTCTCTACGATGCCTTGCCTTCACGCCAGCGCGGTGCTTATGCCGCCCAGGCGAGCGGACTCGAGCCACTGGTGCTCGATGCGCTGCGCGCCGGCGACGTCGTCACGGTCAAGGGCTCGCTCGGTTCGCGCATGGGCTCGATCGTGAAGGCGATGACCGCCCGCTTCCCGGTCGTCACGGCCGACGACTGAGGACAAGGAACAGGTTCCAATGCTGGTCTGGCTAGCCGATTTTGCGGTTCACTTCCCGATCCTGAACGTTTTCCGCTACATCACCTTCCGGGCCGGCGGGGCGACCGCGACCGCGCTGCTCTTCGTCTTCTTCTTCGGGCCGGCGGCGATCTCCTGGCTCCGGATCAAGCAGGGCAAGGGGCAGCCGATCCGCACCGACGGGCCGGAATCGCATCTCGCCAAGCGCGGCACGCCGACCATGGGCGGGCTGATGATCCTGACCGGGCTGTTCGTCGCGACGCTGCTCTGGGGTAATCTGCGCAACCCTTACGTCTGGATCGTGCTCGGCGTGACCGCGAGCTATGGCGCCATCGGCTTCTATGACGACTATCTCAAGGTGACGAAGCAGTCGCATAAGGGCTTCTCGAGCAAGGCGCGCCTCGGCCTCGAGATCGTCATCGCGCTCGTCGCCTGCACGGCGATCATGCTGGTCAGCCCGCCCGCGATCGCCAGCGGCTTCGCGCTGCCGTTCCTGAAGGAATGGATGATCCCGCTCGGCATCCTGTTCCCGGTGGTCACCGCCTTCGTCGTGGTCGGCGCCGGCAACTCGGTGAACCTGACTGACGGACTCGACGGGCTCGCAATCGTGCCGGTGATGATCGCGGCCGGCACCTTCGGCTTCATCGCCTATCTCGCCGGTAACGCCATCTTCGCCAACTACCTGCAGATTCATCACGTCCCCGGCGTCGGTGAGCTTGCCGTGATCTGCGGCGCGATGATGGGCGCCGGGCTCGGCTTCCTCTGGTTCAATGCGCCGCCGGCGCAGATCTTCATGGGCGACACCGGCTCGCTCGGTCTCGGCGGCATGCTCGGCACCATCGCGGTCGCGATCAAGCACGAGATCGTGCTCGCCATCGTCGGCGGCCTGTTCGTGGTCGAGGCGCTCTCGGTGATCATCCAGGTCGCGGTGTTCAAGCGCACCGGCAAGCGCGTCTTCCTGATGGCGCCGATCCACCATCATTTCGAGAAGCTGGGCTGGACCGAGCCGCAGGTGGTGATCCGCTTCTGGATCATCTCGGTGGTGCTGGCGCTGGTCGGCCTCGCCACGCTGAAGCTGCGTTGAGCCGATGACACCGGTCACCGTTTTCGCCGGCAAGACCTTCGCTCTGTTCGGCCTCGGCGGCTCGGGGCTCGCGACCGCCCGCGCGCTCGTCGCAGGAGGGACCGAAGTCGCCTGCTGGGACGACAACCAGGCCAGCCGCGACAAGGCGGCGGCCGAAGGGCTCTCCATCGTCGACCTCGCCAAGGCCGACTGGTCGGGCTTTGCCGCCTTCGTGCTTTCGCCCGGCGTGCCGCTGACCCATCCGGCGCCGCACTGGACGGTGGAGAAGGCGAACGCCGCCAATGTCCCCGTGATCGGCGACATCGAATTGTTCTTCCTCGAGCGCGCCAAGCTCGCGCCGGAGGCGCCGGTGATCTGCATCACCGGTACCAACGGAAAGTCGACGACCACCGCCTTGATCGCGCATGTCCTGTCCGCCGCCGGTCGCGATGTGCAGATGGGCGGCAATATCGGCACCGCCGTGCTGGCGCTCGCGCCTCCGGCCAAGGACCGCATCCACGTCATCGAGTGCTCGACTTTCCAGATCGACCTCGCGCCCTCGATCAAGCCGACCGTCGGCATCCAGATGAACCTGACGCCGGATCATCTCGACCGGCACGGCACTTTCGAGGCCTATGGCGCGATCAAGGAGCGGTTGGTGGCCGCGTCCTATCTCGCAGTGATCGGCGTCGACGACGAGCCCTCGAAGCAGATGGCACGGCGACGTGCCGCTTCGGGCCGGCCACTGGTCAAGATCAGCGGCGAGCAGCCGCTCGACGAGGGCGTCTTCGCCGGCGTCACCGCCAATCAGGGCAAGCTCGACACGCGTATCGTCGAAGTGAAAGACGGCAAGCCGAAGGTCGTCGCCAATCTCGCCGGGATCGGTAGCTTGCGCGGAGCCCACAACGCCCAGAATGCGGCGGCCGCCTTCGCAGCCTGCGTGGCGGTCGGCCTCACGGCCGAGGAGGTCGCCGCCGGCTTCAAGAGCTATCCGGGCCTCAAGCACCGGATGGAGGAACTCGGGCGGATCGGCCGCGTCGTCTTCATCAACGATTCCAAGGCGACCAATGCCGACTCCACCGAGAAGGCGCTGACCTCCTTCCGCGCGATCTTCTGGATCCTCGGCGGCAAGGCGAAGGAGGGCGGCATCGAGTCGCTGCGGCGGTATTTCCCGAACATCGCCCATGCCTATCTGATCGGCGCGGCGAGCGATCTCTTCGCCGCGACCTTCGACGATGACGGCCGCGTCGCTTACGAGCGCAGCGGCACGCTCGACGTCGCGGTCGCGGCCGCCGCCGAGGCCGCGCTGGCGGCACCGGGCGAGGGCGAGATCGCGGTTCTGCTCTCGCCGGCCTGCGCTTCTTACGACCAGTTCCCGAATTTCGAGGTTCGCGGCGATGCCTTCCGGTCGCTGGTCAAGGCGCTGCCGGGGTTCGAGGCGGTGGGCGTCTAGGTGGTGCGTTACGGCCATCCGGCCGAAGCGCAGCGCAGAGACGGGATCGATGCCTGAGCCTTTCCGAACGAGGGTCAGGCATGGGTCCCGGGTCGCCCGGGGAACGACGGCTGCCGACGGTAAGAACTCAACTCGGAATCAATCGGTTAACCATTCATTGACAGAGTGATTCGCTGGAGCAGGCGCCTCGATCTGCCTGTTCGCTGACGGAGCCGGATAGATGAATTCGCGCGCAGAACCCAGCCTGAGCGGCCGTTGGTGGTGGTCGATCGACCGCGTCATCCTCTCGACAATGGTGGCGCTGATGGTCTCCGGCGTCGTGCTGCTGATGGCGGGCGGTCCGCCGGTCGCCGAGCGGCTGGGCCTGTCGACCTTCCATTTCGTCAACCGCCAGGCGGTCTATCTTCTGGCGGCGCTGGCGGTCTTCCTGATCACGTCGCTTTTGACCCCGCGCCAGGTCCGCCGCGCCGCCCTGATCGTCTATCTCGCCGCGCTGGCCGGGGTGGTCGGCACGCTCTATTTCGGCGTCGAGGTCAAGGGCGCCAAGCGCTGGCTGACGCTCGGCCCGCTCGGCTCGATCCAGCCCTCGGAATTCCTCAAGCCGGCCTTCGTCGTCATGGCGGCCTGGGCCTTCGCCGAGGGCAGCCGCCGGCCCGATCTGCCGGGCACGATCATCGCCTTCCTTTTGTTGCCGATGACCATCGTGCCGTTGGTGCTGCAGCCGGATTTCGGTCAGACGGTGCTGGTGACGCTGGTCTGGGCGGGCCTGTTCTTCGTCGCCGGCCTGCACTGGTTCTGGGTGATGGGCCTCGGCGGGGCAGGCGCCTTCGGCCTGCTGATCGCCTATCAGCTCGTGCCTCACGTGCGCGGCCGCATCGAACGCTTCATGGACAAGGGCTCGGGCGACACCTTCCAGGTCGATACCGCGCTGGAGAGCTTCGCGCAGGGCGGATGGCTCGGGAAGGGGCCGGGCGAGGGCACGGTCAAGCGCATCCTGCCGGACGCGCATACCGACTTCATCTTCGCGGTCACGGCCGAGGAATTCGGCGTCGTCGTCTGCATGGTGCTGGTCGCGATGTTCGCGATCATCGTGCTGCGGGCGCTGTTCGTGGCGCAGCGGGCCGAAGACCCGTTCGTCCGCCTCGCGGTGACCGGCCTCGCTTTGCTCTTCGGCACCCAGGCGGCGATCAACATGATGGTCAACCTGCACATGATGCCGGCCAAGGGCATGACGCTGCCCTTCATCTCCTATGGCGGCTCTTCGCTGATCTCGCTGGCGCTCGGCACCGGCTTCCTCCTGGCGCTGACGCGAAAGCGGCCGCGGGCCGAGAATTTCGGCGCGACGGGGCGTCGGCCGTGACGACAGGGGCGCGGGCTCCGCTGATCGTGCTCGCCGCGGGCGGCACGGGCGGGCATCTCTTCCCGGCCGAGGCGCTGAGCCACGCCCTGCATGCGCGCGGCCTGCGGGTGGCGCTGATTACGGACACACGCGCCGCCGAATATGCCGGCAGCTTCCCGGCGGAATCGATCCATGCCGTGCCGGCCGCGACGCCGTCCGGCCGCTCGCCGCTGAAGATGCTGCAGGCGGCGCTGGTGCTGGCCAAGGGCGCCTTCGCGGCGCGCCGCGAGATCAAGGCGCTGAAGCCGGCGCTGGTCGTCGGCTTCGGCGGCTATCCGACGGTGCCGCCTGTCTTCGCCGCCGCGCTGATGGGCGTGCCGACCATGGTGCACGAGCAGAACGCAGTGATCGGCCGGGCCAATCGCTTCCTCGCGGGCCGGGTGAAGCTGATCGCCACCGGCTTCGCCGAGGTCGGCGGACTTTCCGCCACGCAGGCGGCGAAATGTCGCCAGGTCGGCAATCCCGTGCGGCCGGCGGTGATCCAGGCCGCCTCTCCCTATCCGTCGCTCGAGGGCGGGGTGAACCTGCTGGTCTTCGGCGGCAGCCAGGGTGCGCGTGTCATGGCGGACATCGTGCCCCCGGCGATCCAGCTGCTCAGCGCGGAGGAGCGAGCGAGGATCTCGATCGTCCAGCAGGCGAGGGCCGAGGATGACGAGCGGGTGCGCGGCATTTATTCCGCGCTTGGCGTAAAGGCAGAGATCGCGCCCTTCTTCAAGGATCTTCCCGCGCGGATGGCTACTTCCCATCTCGTCGTGGGGCGCGCCGGCGCCTCGACAGTCGCCGAGCTCTCGGTGATCGGTCGGCCGGCTCTGCTGGTGCCGCTGCCGGGCTCGCTCGACCAGGACCAGGCGGCCAATGCCGCTGTCCTCGAAAAGGCTGGCGGAGCCATCCGGATCATGCAGCCGGACTTCACGCCGCGGCGGCTCGCCAGCGAGCTTTCGGGCCTGCTTGCCGACCCCTCGCGCTTGACTGCGATGGCTGCGAGCGCCAAGAGCGCCGGAATTCCGGACGCCGCCGACCGGTTGGCGCGCCTGATCGCCGAAACCGCCCAGATCTGAATTTTCCCAAGATTTGAACTTTCCAGAGAGTATCGCACCATGAAGCTGCCGCCGAAGCTCGGCTCCATCCATTTCGTCGGCATCGGCGGCATCGGAATGTCGGGGATCGCCGAGGTGCTGCACAATCTCGGCTACAAGGTTCAGGGCTCGGACGCCTCCGACAACGCCAATGTCCGGCGCCTCGCCGACAAGGGCATCAAGACCTTCGTCGGCCATGCCGCCGGCAATCTCGGCGAGGCCGAGGTCGTCGTGGTCTCGACAGCGATCAAGCGCGACAATCCGGAATTGATGGCGGCGCGCGAGAAGCGCCTGCCGGTGGTGCGCCGGGCCGAGATGCTGGCCGAGCTGATGCGCCTCAAGAGCTGCGTCGCCATCGCCGGTACCCATGGCAAGACCACCACGACTTCGCTGGTCGCGACCCTGCTGGACAAGGGCGGGCTCGACCCGACCGTGATCAATGGCGGCATCATCAACGCCTACGGCACCAATGCCCGCATGGGCGAGAGCGACTGGATGGTGGTCGAGGCCGACGAGTCGGACGGCACCTTCCTGAAGCTGCCGGCCGATGTCGCGATCATCACCAATATCGACCCCGAGCATCTCGACCATTTCGGGACGTTCGACGCCATCAAGGGCGCCTTCCGTTCCTTCGTCGAGAACCTGCCCTTCTACGGCTTTGCGGTGATGTGCATCGACCATCCGACCGTGCAGGAGCTGGTCGGGCAGATCGAGGATCGCCGCGTCATCACCTATGGCGAGAACCCGCAGGCTGATTTCCGGCTGACCGATATCGACCTTTCCGGCGGCCAGGCCCGGTTCACCCTGCTGATCCGCGACCGCAAGAACGGGCGCGAGGACGCGATCCGCGATCTCGTCATGCCGATGCCGGGCCATCACAACGCGCTGAACGCCACCGCGGCGATCGCCGTCGCCTATGATCTCGGCGTGCCGGTCGAGATGATCCGCCAGGGGCTCGCCGGCTTCGGCGGGGTCAAGCGCCGCTTCACCCGCACCGGCGAATGGAACGGGGCGCAGATCTTCGACGATTACGGCCACCACCCGGTCGAGATTGCCGCCGTGCTCAAGGCGGCGCGCGCCTCGACCAAGGGCAAGGTCGTCGCCGTGGTGCAGCCACACCGCTACACGCGGCTCTCCAGCCTGTTCAACGATTTCGCCTCCTGCTTCAACGATGCCGATACTGTGATCGTCGCCGACACCTATGCGGCCGGCGAGCAGCCGATCCCGGGTGCCGACCGCGAAGGCCTCGTCGCCGCGATCAAGGCGCGCGGCCATCGCCATGCGCTGCCGCTGCCTTCCTCCGAAAAGCTCGCCGGCATCGTCGCGACGCTGGCGGGACCGGGCGACTATGTCGTGCTGCTCGGCGCCGGCAACATCACGCAATGGGCCTATGCCCTGCCGGGCGAGCTCGCGGCGCTGGGGGGCGGCAAGTGAGCTTCCCGGACATCACGCCCGCCCTGCACGCCGCCGCCCCGGAGCTGCGTGGACGTCTCGTCGCCAATCAGGAGATGGCAGGGCTGACCTGGTTCCGTGTCGGCGGGCCGGCGCAGGTTCTGTTCACGCCGGCCGACGAGGCGGATCTCGCCTATTTCCTGTCCAGGCTGCCGGCCGAGATCCCGGTTACGGTGGTCGGGCTCGGCTCGAACCTGATCGTGCGTGATGGCGGCATTCCCGGCGTGGTGATCCGCCTCGGCGGCAAGGCCTTCGGCGAGATCGTGCGGGAGGACGGCGACCGGTTGCGCGCCGGCACGGCCGTGCCGGACGTCAAGGTGGCGCGGGCGGCGGCCGATGCCTCGCTCGACGGGCTCGCCTTCTATCGCGGCATCCCCGGCTGCATCGGCGGGGCTCTGCGGATGAACGCCGGCGCCCATGGCGGCGAGACGACGGACGTGCTGGTCGAGGCGCGCGGCGTGACGCGCGCCGGCGAGATCGTGACCTTCTCGCATGCCGATATGGGCTTCAGCTACCGCAACTCGGCAGCTCCGAGCGACGTGATCTTCACCTCCGCGCTGTTCCAGGGGCGGCCCGGCGAACAGGCGGCGATCCTGGCCGAGATGGACCGCGTCACCTCGGCGCGCGAGGCGGCGCAGCCGATCAAGGAGCGCACCGGCGGCTCGACTTTCAAGAACCCCGTGGGCGGCAAGGCCTGGCAGCTGATCGACGCCGCCGGCTGCCGCGGCCTGCGCATCGGCGGGGCCCAGGTCTCCGAGATGCACTGCAACTTCCTGATCAATACCGGCGGCGCGAGCGCCGCCGATATCGAAGGGCTCGGCGAAGAGGTCCGGCGCCGGGTGAAGGACAATTCAGGCTACGAGTTGCACTGGGAGATCAAGCGCTTCGGCGTCGCGGCCTGAGCGGGCGCTGCCGCTTCGGCTGGCTTGGGCCGTGACAGCAAGATGCCGGCGACGGTCGAGCCGAAGATGATGGCGATGCCGAGCCATTGCTGGGCGTTGAACCATTCATTGAGCAGGGCGGCGCCGAGGAAGGTCGCGACCAACGGGCTGAGCAGGCTGAGGAAGGCGACACCCGTGCCGATTGCTGCGATGCCGCGCACCCAGAGCCAATAGGCGAGGGCAGTGCCGATCACGACCAGATAGGTCAGGCCGACGAGATTGCCCATGGTCGGCACGGGCGGCAGGCCCTCGACCATCAGCGCGACCGGCAGGAGCAGGAGCCCGCCGAGGGTGAGCTGCCAGGCCGCGAGCGCGAGCGGCGTGCCGACCTTGCCCGAGCGCTCGATCAGCACTGTACCAGTCGCCATCGAGGCGGCGCCGACGAGCGCGGCGGCGACGCCGATCGCGTCGAGCTTCACCGTGTCGTCGATCACCAGCAGGCCGACACCGGCGGTCCCGGCGAGCGCGGCGAGTACTTGGCCGAGCCGGGGCCGGCGCAGCAGCAGGGGCCAGGCCAGGAAGGCGACGAGCAGCGGCTGCATCGAGCCCAGCGTCGCGGCGAGCCCGCCCGGCAGGCGCGCGGCGCTGAGGAAGAGCATGCCGAAGAACAGGCCGATATTGGCAAAGCCGATGATGGCGAGCGGCAGGAGCTTGTCGCGCGGCGGCAGGCCCGGCCCGAGCAGCATCAGGAGGATGCCGGCCGGCAAGGCGCGCAGCGCCCCGACCAGCAGCGGATGCTCGACGGGAAGCGTCTGGGTGAAGACGACATAGGTCGAGCCCCAGAGGATGGGCGCGAGGATCGTCGCGAACAGGATGCGGGTCTTGCTGTCGGCCATGGCCGTGACCTTTCGAAAGAGGCGGAACCGGCGCTCAGGCCGGGAAGGAGCCGGCGAAGGCGGTTTCGGTCAGCGAGCGTCGCGGGCTCGGCCATTCGCGCTCGCGCAGCGGCGGCGGCAGCGTCTCGGGGGCCGCACGGCGGCCGAGCGCGACGGCGATCTCGATGCGGAAGCGGGGCGGGACGGCGAGGCTCGTGCGGGCGGCCTCGAACGCGATGCCGGCCATCGCATGGGCGTGGTAGCCGAGCCGGACAGCCTGCAGGGCGATGTGCGACCAGGCGGCGCCGGTGTCGAAGCTGCGGATCGGCGAGGCCTGCTGCTGGGCGGCGTCGTCCGTGCCGGTATCCGACAGCAGGAAGACGAGGGCCGAGGCCGAGCCGGCCCAGCTCTGGTTGAAGCTGTCGAGCAGCGAGAGGAAACGCGGCCAGTGCGCGTCGTCGCGCAGGGCGTAGAGGAAGCGCCAGGGCTGCACATTGTAGGCTGACGGAGCCCAGCGGGCGGCTTCAAGGATGGTCAGCAGCGCCCCTGTGGGCATGGGCTCCGGGTGGAAGGCGCGGGGCGACCAGCGCTCGATGAAGATCGGGTCGATCGGGAATGCGGCGGTTCTGTCCATCATGGTCTTGCTCACGCCTGGTTTGCGGCAGCAGGAGGTGGCTGCTAGGTTCATCCGAAGTTTGATAATTCGATATCAAATTATTTGATGACGGATAATTAGGCGTGGAGTTTCCATGAGTCAAGCCGACGAAGCCGGGCAAGGCGGCCCGCTCGATTCGATCCTCATGCAGTGGCGGCGTGCCCGGCCGGACATCGACGCGAGTCCGATGGCGGTGTGCGGCGCGATCTGGCGGGCGGCGGAGCGCGTCCGGCTCGGTGTCGGGCGTAATCTCGCCGGCGAGGAACTCGACTTCGCCGGCTTCGACGTGCTGATGACACTGCGCCGTCAGGGCGAGCGCGGCGGTTCGCTGACGCCGTCCGAACTCGCCAAGGACATGATGCTCTCGACCTCGGCGATGACGAATCGCCTCGACCGGCTGGAGAGGCGCGGTTTGATTGCCAGGCAGGCCGATCCACAGGATCGGCGCAGCCTGCGCATCGTCCTCACCGATGAAGGTTTCGCGCTGATCGAGCGGCTGGTGGTCTCCCATGTCGAGACCGAGGAGCGCCTGATCGCCCGGCTGGATAAGGCCGAACGGGCCTTGCTCACGACCCTGCTGGCGAAGGTCGCAGCCGAGGAAGGGGAGTGAGGCGCGGCCGCCACAGCCGGCTCGACATTAACCAAGAGCGCGGTTTCTTAACGCGTCGTTAACCATATCTGGCCAGTTTCGCCGCAGGTGCGGAGCTTGGAGCCAGCATGAGCAAACACGTCGCAGTTCTGATGGGCGGATGGTCCGTGGAGCGCGAGGTCAGCCTGAATTCCGGTGCCGGCTGTGCTGCCGCGCTGGAGCGGGCGGGCTTCCGCGTGACCCGGGTCGACGTCCAGCGGGACATCGCGGCGGTGCTCGAGAAGCTCCGGCCCGACGTCGCCTTCAACGGCCTGCATGGTCGTTTCGGCGAGGACGGCACCATTCAGGGCATGCTCGAGATCATGGGCATCCCCTATACCCATTCCGGCGTGCTCGCTTCGGCGCTGGCGATCCGCAAGGACAAGGCCAAGATGGTCGTCGCCGCGGCCGGCGTCCCGGTCGCGCATGGCGTAAACGTCACGCGCTTCGAGGCCGCCAAGCGTCATGCCTTGCCGCCGCCTTACGTGCTGAAGCCGATCGACGAGGGATCCTCGGTCGGGGTCGTGATCGTCAAGAAGGGCCGCGAGCATCCACCCCAGGAAATCGCCCGGCCGGACTGGCCCTGCGGGGACCTCCTACTGGCCGAAACCTTCATTGCCGGGCGCGAGCTGACCTGCGCGGTGATGGACGGCAAGTCCTTGGGAGTGACCGAGATTCGGGCGGCGACGGGTGAGTTCTACGACTACGATGCGAAGTATGCGAAAGGCGGTTCGATTCACATCTGCCCCGCTCAAATTTTACCGAATATTTACCAGCGGATCGAAGAGTGTGCGTTAACGGCGCATCAAGCAATCGGGTGCCGCGGCGTCAGTCGTTCCGACTTCCGATATGACGACGAGACCGACACTCTCGTCTGGCTGGAAGTTAACACGCAGCCCGGCATGACCGAGACCAGCCTGGTACCCGAACTGGCCGCCCACGCGGGCATGAATTTCAGTGAGCTCGTCACATGGATGGTGGAGGACGCCTCCTTAGATCGGTGAACGCGGTGCTGGCAGGGTCCGGTCCGATGACACCGACGCGCGCTGCGGGGCCTCAACTCCTCGTCGGCGAGCGCTCGCGCCGCTGGTTTCGCGGCTCGCGGCGCAGCGCCTTCGCGCTGCCGCTGGCACAGCGCCTGCCGCGCGGCCTGGGCTCCTGGCTCGCCGTCGGCTTCCTCGCCCTGTCGGCGACGACGGGCGCCGCGCTCGGCGGCCATTTCGAGACGCTGCGCGAGACCTATGGCGAGCCCAAGCACGCGCTGGCCCGGCTGGTCGGTCTCGGCATCGACCGTGTCACCATTTCCGGCCTGACCGAGCTTTCCGAGATCGAAGTGCTGGTCGCGGCGGGCATCGACCCGAAGATTTCGCTCGCCTTCTTCGACGCCGACGAGGCGCGCCGGCGGCTCGAATCGACTCCGCTGATCCGCGAGGCTTCGGTCCGCAAGCTCTATCCCGGCGAGATCGCGATCAACCTCACCGAGCGCGAGCCATTCGCGCTCTGGCAGACCAAGGGGGATCTGTTCCTGATCGCGGCCGACGGCACGGTGATCGACCGGATGGATGATGGCCGCTTCGCCCATCTGCCGCTGGTCGTCGGAACCGACGCCAATCTGCGTGCCCGCGACTATGTCGCGCTGCTCGCTTCGGCCGGCCCGTTCGCGCCCCGCATCCGCGCCGGCAGCCTCGTCGCCGGCCGGCGCTGGAACCTCAAACTCGACACGGGCATCGACATCCGCCTGCCCGAAACCGAGTCCGGTGCGGCGCTGAAGCGCCTGGTCGGCCTCGAACAGGATTTCCGGATCAGCGAGAAGGATCTGATCGCCATCGACCTGCGCCAGCCTGACCGCGTGACAATGCGACTGACCGAGGAGGGCGCGGCCGCACGGGCCGAGCTGCTCAAGAACAAGGGCAAGAAGAAGGGAGGCGAGGCATGAGCCTGACCTCCCAGGGCCTGACGCCGCGGATGCGGCCGCTCTCGTCGCGCAAGAGCGCGACCCTGTCGATTCTCGACATCGGCACGAGCAAGGTCGTCTGCCTGATCGCCGAGCTCAATCCGGCCGAGGCGAACGAGCGTCTGCGCGGGCGCACCCATGTCGCCCGCATCGTCGGCATCGGCCATCAGCGTTCGCTCGGCCTGAAGGGCGGGGCGATCATCGACCTCGATAGCGCCGAGCGCGCCATCCGGGCCGCGGTCGACGCCGCCGAGCGGATGGCCAAGGTCGAGGTGCAGTCGGTCATCGTCAATCTGACCGGCGGCCGGCTGAACTCGCAGCACTATCAGGCCAGCGTCGAACTGCGCGGCGGCTCGGTCGGCGATTCCGACGTGAAGCGCGTGCTCGCAGCGGCCGCCAACCACGCCATCCGGCCGGGCAAGGCGGTGCTCCACGCGCTGCCGACGGGCTATGCGCTCGACGGCTCGCCCGGCGTGCTCGATCCGCGTGGGCTGATCGGCGGCTCGCTTTCGGTCGACATGCATGTCGTCGCCTCCGAGGCGGCTGCGGCGCGCAACGTCATGCTGGCGGTCGAGCGCTGCCATCTCGAGGTCGAGGCCGTCGTCGCGACACCCTATGCGGCAGGGCTTTCCGTGCTGGTCGACGATGAGGCCGAAATGGGTGTCGTCGTGGTCGACATGGGCGGCGGCACGACCTCGCTCGGTGTCTTCGCCGGCGGTCACCTGACCCATGCCGACGCCATCGCGGTCGGCGGCAACCACATCACCATGGACGTGGCGCGCGGGCTTTCGACCCGGGTCGCGGCGGCCGAGCGGCTGAAGACGCTGCACGGCTCGGCGATCTCCAGCCCGTCCGACGATCGCGACATGATCGCGGTGCCGCAGGTCGACGATGACGAGCGCGACATGCCGAACCATCTGGCGAAGTCGCATCTCATCCGGATCATCAAGCCGCGCGTCGAGGAGATCCTCGAACTCGTGCGCGACCGGCTCAAGGCGGCCGGGTTCTCGGCCGAGGCCGGCCGGCGCGTCGTCCTGACGGGCGGCGCCTGCCAGCTCACCGGCATGCCGGAAGTTGCAAGGCGCGTGCTCGGCGGCCAGGTCCGCACCGGGCGCCCGCTCGGTATCCGGGGCCTGCCCGAAGCGGGCAAGGGTCCGTCCTTCGCCGCGGCGGTCGGCCTGCTGGTCTATCCGCAGGTCGCCCATGTCGAGCATTTCGAGCCGCGGGCCGGCGCGTCCTACTTCGCCCATGCTGCCGACGGGTATTTCTCGCGTGTCGGCCGCTGGCTGAAGGAGAGTTTCTGAGAGTTGCGGTCCGCCCGGCCACCCGGCCGGCGGAACGGAGTGAGTTCGTGAAATCGGGGCCCCGGCCCCTGGCGTGGAAAACGGGACGGCGCCCGCCAGGGACCGGACGGAAATTTGAAAGAGGCAACCATGGCGATGAATCTGCAAGCCCCGGACATCCGGGAACTGAAGCCCCGAATCACCGTGTTCGGCGTCGGCGGTGCCGGCGGCAACGCCGTGAACAACATGATCGAGGCTGGCCTCGACGGGGTCGATTTCGTCTGTGCCAACACTGATGCCCAGGCTCTGGCGCTCTCGCGCGCCCCGCGCATCATCCAGATGGGTCTCCAGGTCACCGAAGGCCTCGGCGCCGGCTCGCAGCCGGAAGTCGGGCGCGCGGCCGCCGAGGAGGTCGTCGACGAGATCCGTGACCACCTCGCCGGTGCGCACATGGTCTTCATCACTGCCGGCATGGGCGGTGGTACCGGTACCGGCGCGGCGCCCGCCATCGCCCGCGTCGCCCGGGACATGGGGATCCTCACCGTCGGCGTCGTCACCAAGCCGTTCCAGTTCGAAGGCCATCGCCGCATGCGCATGGCCGAGGCCGGCATCGGCGAGCTCAACGAAGCCGTCGACACGCTGATCGTCATCCCGAACCAGAACCTGTTCCGCGTCGCCAACGAGAACACCGGTTTCGCCGACGCCTTCGGCATGGCCGACCAGGTGCTCTACTCGGGCGTCGCCTGCATCACCGACCTGATGGTCCGTCCCGGCCTGATCAACCTCGACTTCGCCGACGTCCGCGCCGTGATGCGCGGCATGGGCAAGGCGATGATGGGCACCGGCGAGGCGCAGGGCGAGAAGCGCGCGCTCTCGGCCGCCCAGGCCGCGATCAACAACCCGCTGCTCGACGACGTCTCGATGAAGGGTGCCCGTGGCCTGCTGATCTCGATCACCGGCGGCCGCGACATGAAGCTCTACGAGGTCGACGAGGCCGCCACCCGCATCCGCGAGGAGGTCGATTCCGAGGCCAACATCATCGTCGGCGCGACCTTCGACGAATCGCTCGAGGGCACTGTCCGCGTCTCGGTCGTCGCGACCGGCATCGACAAGCCGGTGAGCTCGCAGGCCGAGGTCGACGCGACCGAGGCCCGCATCGCCGAGGTCGCCGAGCGGCTGAAGGCCGAGGCTCGCCTGCGCACCGCCGTGCCGAACGTGCGCACCGCCGCCGCCCCGGTGTCGGCCCCCGTGCCGCAGCTGCAGCAGGAGCCGGCTCCCGAGCTGCGCCTGCCGCCGACGCCCGAGCCCGTCCGCCCGGCCGCACCGGTGAACTTCGCCGCCGATGTCCGCATCGAGCCGGTGCAGCCGCGCCCGGTCATGGCCGCTCCGCCGATGCAGCAGCCGCTCCCGGTCGAGGCCGAGCTGCCCTATCTTGAGGACAGCTTCATCCCGCCGGCGCCCGAGCGCGCCGTGATTCGGCCGACCCGCATGCCGCGGATCGAGGATCTGCCGATGCCGGCCCAGAACCAGATCGCGCAGACCCGCGCGGCCGCCGTTGCGCCGCAGACTGCGGTCTCTGCCGATCAGAAGCGGATGTCGCTGATGCAGCGCCTGGCCTCCGTCGGCTTCGGCCGCAAGGAAGAGGAAGCCGTGGAGGCTCCGGCTCCGGCGCCGCGTCCGGCCCCGCCGGTCCCGGTTGCGCCGCCGAGCGCCGCCCATGCCGAGTTCATGCGCCGCCCGGCCGCGCCGCAGGCCTCCAGGCCGGCGCAGGGCCAGCTCGACCCGCATGGCCGCGCCGCCCCGGCCCGGCCTGCCGAAGAGGATCATCTCGAGATCCCGGCCTTCCTGCGGCGTCAGTCCAGCTGAGGTCAAAACAGGTCTCAGGACCAATTTTAAACAAAGGGTCCGGCGCAACCTTGCGCCGGGCCTTTTTTAACGTCTGAAAAACCATATACATCAATCGGATGGTGAGGTTTTTGGCGCTCCTTAAACTCTGTTACAGAGCGAAAGAAAGCGTGATTTTGAAGCCCCGCCTCCTGCGCTTATCTTGCAGGTCAACACCGGGAAGACGGATTCGGGGCGATGCCCTGGACTGCTCGTTTCAAGGGAACCGCGATCGATCGTCAGATTGGCAGCGCCGCCAGGCGCCGGACCGGATCGTCGCGCTAAGGATCGGATAAGAGTATGATGGCTGACCGGCAGACGACCCTTCGCTCGCCCGTAACCCTTGAAGGTATCGGCGTTCATTCGGGAGCTCCCGCCTGCCTGTGCCTGCGTCCCTCCGCCGCCAACACCGGTGTCGTCTTCCTCCGCAAGGGGCTCGAAGGCGGCCATGAGCAACTCATCCACGCCCGCCACAACAAGGTCAGCGCCACCGAGCTCTGCACCGTCGTCGGCGAGCAGGCTTCCGGTTCGGTCGCCACCATCGAGCATCTGATGTCGGCTTGCGCCGGTCTCGGGCTCGACAATGTGCTGGTCGAGATCGACGGGCCGGAAATGCCGATCATGGACGGCAGCGCCACCGAGTTCGTCACGGCCATCGAAGCTGCGGGCATCGTCGCGCTCGGCGCCGCCCGCCGCTATCTCAAGGTCCTGCGCCCGGTCCGTATCGAGCACGGCCGCGCCTTCGCCGAGCTGGCGCCGTCCGAGTCGGGTTTCCGCCTCGATGTCGAGATCGATTTCGACAGCCCTGCCATCGGCCGCCAGCGCAAGATCTTCGACCTCGATCCTGCCGCCTATGCCAGCGAGATCTCGCGGGCCCGCACCTTCGGCTTCATGCGCGATGTCGAGCAGCTCTGGAAGGCCGGCTTCGCGCTCGGCGCCTCGCTCGACAACACCGTCGCCATCGGCGAGGACAAGGTGATCAATCCCGAGGGCCTGCGCTATGCCGACGAGTTCGTGCGCCACAAGGTGCTCGATGCGGTCGGCGACCTCGCACTGGCCGGCTATCCGATTCTCGGTGAGTTCCGCTCCTATTGCGGCGGCCATCGCATGAATGTGCGCATCCTCGAGGCCCTGTTCGCCGACCGCGCCAATTATGCGATCGTCGAGGCCGAGCCGGTCTACGCGCCGCGCGCCGTCCAGATGGCGGCCGGCGCTCCGATGCCGGCGGCTCTGGCGCCCGATCTGCACTGAAATCCGGCGATCACGCGACGCCGCGCCTTGCATTCGCCGGCTTCCTGTCGGAAGCACGGTGGCGATTTGCATTGCATGAAGCGCCCTTCACGGTTGGCGAAACGGTGACTTCTGGAGTAAAGCCATTTTCGCCCGCCTTCGAAAGCGGCGCTGAAGGACGGATGAAGTGAGCGTCATGCGGCTGAAGACATTCAATACCGGCGAAATGGCGAGCGGCGGCAGGCGGCTTGCGCTCGTGTTCTCGCTGGCGGTTGCGCTCGGCGGCTGCGATACGCTGAGCTCGATGAACCCGTTCGACAAGCCTGAGGTCTATAAGCCCGAAGTGCTGCCGACCGTGCCGGCTGACAAGCTGTACAATGAGGGCCTGGCCCGCATGCAGAACGGCGACAGCGAGGGCGCGACCAAGAAGTTCGAGGAGATCGACAAGCAGGCGCCGTTCTCGCCCTATTCGCGTAAGGGCCTGATCCTCACTGCCTATACGAACTACCAGGCGAGTAAGTGGGACGACGCGATCACCGCGTCCAAGCGCTTCCTGGCGCAGAACCCGGCGAGCCCCGATGCCGCCTATGCGCAGTACATCATGGCGATGTCCTACTTTAACCAGATCCCGGACGCGACGCGCGACCAGGAGCGGACGGAGCAGG
Organism: Allobosea rubneri; assembly: GCF_032464875.1. Taxonomy (NCBI): domain Bacteria; kingdom Pseudomonadati; phylum Pseudomonadota; class Alphaproteobacteria; order Hyphomicrobiales; family Alloboseaceae; genus Allobosea; species Allobosea rubneri. The sequence goes on along the minus strand of NZ_JAWDID010000017.1, from coordinate 78,139 downwards.
CGCTGCGGGCGATGCAGGAGCTGCTCGACCGTTATCCGAGGTCCGAATACGTCGTCGACGTCCGCGAGAAGATGCTGGTCGCGCGCGACCAGCTCGCCGGCAAGGAGATGAATGTCGGCCGCTTCTATCTCGAGAAGCGCAATTATCCCGGCGCCGTGAACCGGTTCCGCGACGTGATCACCAAGTACCAGACGACGCGCCATGTCGAGGAGGCGCTGATGCGCCTGACCGAGGCCTATATGGCGCTCGGCATCACCAACGAGGCGCAGACCGCCGCGGCGGTGCTCGGGCACAATTTCCCCGACAGCCCCTGGTACAAGGACGCCTATGTGCTGCTCGAAAGCGGCGGGCTGCAGCCGCGCGAGGACCGCGGCTCCTATATCAGCCGGCTGTTCAACGGGTTCAGCCGCACCGTCACCGGCCTGATCCGCTGATCAGGCGGGCGAGCGGCAACGGTCCGTCCGTGCACGCCCCGGCATCCAGCTGCCCGGACCGGCTCGTGTCGGCCGGGCATGCCCAGAACCCGCACACCGGCTGAGTCCGCCTCATGCTCGCCCAGCTCTCGATCCGCGACATCGTTCTGATCGACCGGCTCGATCTGGCCTTTCATGACGGGCTCAGCGTGCTCACCGGTGAGACCGGCGCCGGCAAGTCGATCCTGCTCGACGGTTTCGCGCTGGCGCTCGGCGGGCGCGGCGATGGCAGCCTCGTCCGCCATGGCGAGACGCAAGGGCAGGTCAGCGCCGTCTTCGATCTCGCGCTTGATCATCCTGCGCGCGCGCTGGCGCAGGCGCAGGAAATCGACACCGACGGCGATCTGATTCTGCGCCGGGTGCAATATGCCGACGGACGCACCCGCGCCTTCATCAACGACCAGCCGGTCAGCGTCCAGATCCTGCGCATGGTCGGTGCGGCGCTGGTCGAGATTCACGGCCAGCATGACGACCGGGCGCTGACCGACCCGGCCCAGCACCGTTCCATCCTCGACGATTTCGGCGAGCTGACGCGGCAGGCCGGCGAAGTCGCCCAGGCCAGCGACGTGCTGAAGCGCGCCCGCCAGGCCCTGCAGAGCCAGCGCATGCGGGTCGAGACGGCGCGCAAGGAGGCTGATTTCCTGCGCCATGCCGTGGCCGAGCTCGCCAAGCTCGCCCCGGAGCCGGGCGAGGAGGAGGCGCTGGCAGGCCAGCGCCAGGGCATGATGCAGGCCGAGAAGGTCGCGCGCGACATCTCCGAGGCCTATGAGGCCGTCGGCGGCGGCGCGTCGCCGGTCGCGGCATTGTCCGGCGTGCTGCGCCGGCTGGAACGCCGGGCGACGCAGGCGCCCGAGCTGATCGATCCCTCGACGGCGGCGCTGAACACCGCGATCGTTGCGCTGGAGGAGGCCGGCGAGGTGCTCGCTGCGGCGATGCGCGCCGCCGAATACGATCCGCGCGTGCTGGAGAGGGTCGAGGAGCGCCTGTTCGCCTTGCGTGCCGCGGCGCGGAAATTCGACGTGCCGGTCGATGCCCTGCCGGCGCTGGCCGAGACTATGGCGGCCGATCTCGCCGCGCTCGACGAGAGCGAAGGCTCGCTGAAGCGGCTGGAAGCCGAGCTCGCCGAAGCGGAAGCGGCCTATATCGCCGGGGCGACCGCTTTGTCGGCCGGGCGGGTTCGTGCGGCCGCTGCGCTCGACGCCGCCGTCAAGATCGAGCTGCCGCCGCTGAAGTTGGAGCGGGCGCGTTTCATCACGCAGATCGACAGCGATTCCGAGGCGCGCGGACCGGAAGGCTTCGACCGCGTCGAGTTCTGGGTGGAGACCAACCCGGGAACGCGGCCCGGGCCGATGATGAAGGTCGCGTCCGGCGGCGAGCTCTCGCGCTTCATGCTGGCGCTGAAGGTCGTGCTGGCCGAGCGCGGCTCGGCGCCGACGCTGGTTTTCGACGAGATCGATACGGGCGTCGGCGGCGCCGTCGCGGATGCGATCGGGGAACGGCTGGCGCGGCTGGCGGCCCGGGTGCAGGTCGTCTCGGTGACCCATGCGCCGCAGGTTGCGGCCAAGGCCGGGCGGCACTTCCTGATCGCGAAATCCGCGCAGGCGGGCGAGGACGCCAAGGAACGCACGGTCACCCGCGTCACGCCGCTGGAACAGGAGACGCGGCGCGAGGAGATCGCCCGCATGCTCGCCGGCGCCTCGATCACCGAAGAGGCGCGGGCGGCCGCCGGCAAGCTGCTCAATGCGGCGGGGATGCGCGACTAGTCGATCAGGCCGGGGTCAACTCGTACCCTATGCCTTTCTCGACGACACGCCTGAAGCCTTCGATATGACCGCCTGAGACGATCCAGCCTTCGCGCGCAGCCCGTTCGAGAATGGCACTACGGGAGGCGCAGGCAGTGGCGGCATCGAAATCGTAGATGAAGCCGATATCCGGATCGGTGGCCTGCAGATTGGAGAGATGCAGCGCATCGCCCCAGAGCAGCAGGCTCTCTTCGCCCTCGATCAGATAGCCGCTATGGCCGGCGGTGTGGCCGGGGAGCGGGATCAGCCTGATGCCGGGCCGCACGCTGCCTGGCGGGACAGAATGGATGCGGTCGCCATAGTGCTTCTTCACCGCTGCGGTGATGGCAAAGCCTCCCTGCCGGTTCTGTGGTGTCTGCGCGCGATTGCCTTCGTCTCCGAAGAAGCCGAAATCCGCCTCGGGCACGATGATCAGGGCGTTCGGAAAACGGGCGCGTTCGCCGTCGAACAGGCCGAGCGCATGGTCGCCGTGAAGATGCGTGATCAGGACACGCTCGACCTGTTCGGGGGCGATGCCTGCCTTGGCCATGGCGGCGGGCGCATGACCCATCGCCTCGCCCCAGGAAGGGCCGGTACCGGCATCGATCAGCGTGATGCCGTCGGCGCCCTTCAGGGCGAAGCAGTTGACGGGGATGCGGACCTTCGGCTTGGCCCAGCGCGTCACGGCCCCGTCGCGAGCGGCTTCGCCTTCGGCATGGATCAGGACATCGAGCGGTGCCTCGAAGACACCATCGTCCAGGATGAGCACGTCATAGGGTCCGAAACGCCGCCAAGTCTCGCTCATGCCCGCCGATCTCCGCTCCGGTGACACTTGTTAGATCACGCGGCTCTCGACGCGGGCAACGGAACGGGCAGCATGGCCGGCCTCCGCTGCCGCATGCGGGGCCGGCCGATGCCGCATTCCCTTTTTCCGCGTTTTCCTCTATGTGCAGCGCAATATCGCGGTGCCGTGTCCGGCGCTGCCCTTCGATCTCCGCGCCGGCAGCCGGCCGGCTGGAACCTAAGGCCTGACATCGATGTCCTTCATCTCCACGAGCCCGCCGCTCGCGCGTGCGCTCGCCGAACGCAATTACAGCGAGCCGACGCCGGTCCAGAACGCGGTGCTCGAAGCCGCGGCGGCCGGGCGCGACCTGCTCGTCTCCTCGCAGACCGGCTCCGGCAAGACCGTGGCCTACGGGCTCGCCATCGGCGAGACGCTGCTCGACGGCGCCGAGACGCTCGGCCGGGCCGGCAAGCCGCTGGCGCTGATCATCGCCCCGACGCGCGAACTTGCGCTCCAGGTCCAGCGCGAGCTGAACTGGCTCTACCAGCAGGCGAATGCGCGGGTGATCTCCTGCGTCGGCGGCATGGATCCGCGCCGCGAGGCCGCGCTGCTCGACGAGGGCGCCCATATCGTCGTCGGCACCCCCGGGCGCCTGCGCGACCATATCGAGCGCGGCCGGCTCGACGTCTCGGCGCTCAGGGCCGTCGTGCTGGACGAGGCCGACGAGATGCTCGATCTCGGCTTCCGCGACGATCTCGAATTCATCCTGAAGACCGCTCCCGAGGACCGGCGCAGCCTGCTGTTCTCGGCGACGCTGCCCAAGGCGATCATCGCGCTCGCCAAGAGCTATCAGCGCGACGCGTTGCGCATCGAGGTCGCCGGCGCCGACCGCGGCCATGCCGACATCGAGTACAAGGCCGTCCGGGTCTACCCGAAGGAAGCCGAGCTCGCGGTCGTCAACCTGCTGCGCTTCCATGACGCCGCCTGCGCGCTGGTCTTCTGCAACACCCGTAATGCGGTGCGCCATCTCGAGGCTGCCTTGCTGGAACGCGGCTTTGCGGCGGTCTCGCTCTCGGGCGAACTCGGCCAGAGCGAGCGCAATTCGGCGCTGCAGGCGCTGCGCGACGGGCGTGCCCGGGTCTGTGTCGCGACCGACGTCGCGGCGCGCGGCATCGACCTGCCGGGGCTGACCCTGGTGATTCATGCCGAGCTGCCGAACGATCCCGAGGTGATGCAGCACCGCAGCGGCCGCACCGGCCGGGCCGGGCGCAAGGGCACCAGCGTGCTGCTGGTTCCGGCCTCGCGCCGCCGCAAGGCCGAGATGCTCCTCGGTGCTGCCGGCGTGCAGGCCGTCTGGGGCGGTCCGCCGACCCAGGACGAGATCCGCGCCCTCGATCAGGAGCGGCTGCTGCAGGACCCGCTGCTCTCCGGCGAGCCGGGCGAGGACGATGCCGGCATGATCGAGGCGTTGCTTGCCGGCCGCTCGGCGAACGAACTCGCCGCGGCGCTGGTTCGCGTCTATCGCTCGCGCCTGCCGGCGACGGAAGAGGTCGGCGATCCCGGCTTCGGCCGCGACGACCGGGCGAGCCGCGCCCCGCGCAGCCCCGAGGACTATGTCAGGCCGCGCGACCGGGCCGGCCCGCGCTTCGACAATGCCGACCCCGATGCCCCGCGCAAGGCCGGACCACGCGGCGAGACCGTCTGGTTCCGCCTCAATGTCGGCCGCAAGGATGGAGCCGATCCGCGCCAGCTCCTGCCGATGCTGTGCCGTCGTGGCAAGATCACCCGCGACGAGGTCGGTGCGATCCGCATCTTCGACCGCGAGACCAAGGTCGAGATCGATGCCGACGTCGCCGAGCGCTTCGCCTCGCTGGCGAGCGCCGCCGACCGCGACAAGGTCGTGATCGAGCTGGTGACGGGCGATGAGGAGCGTCGGCCGGCGAAGCCTTTCGCCGAGAAGGCCCACCACACCAAGGCGCCGCGCCGCGACGACGCGCCGGCTGAGCGCGGCTTCCGCAAGCCTTATGAAGGCAAGGGCAAGCCGTTCGGCCGGGAGAACACTCGCGAAACCTACGATCCGGTCAGGCGCGACCGCGAGCCGCCGGCCGATGCGGCGGATTTCCCGCGCGGCGGCAAGCCGTTCGCCGGCAAGCCGAAGCATGGCGAGCGGGATTTCGGCGGCGCGAAGCCGTTCGGAGCCAAGAAGGCGTTTGGCGAGAAAAAGCCCTTCGCCGACAAGAAGCCCTTCGGCGCGAAAAAGCCCTTCGCGGGCAAGAAGCCGCGTCGCGACGATCGTTGAGCCGTTTCGTCTTAGTCCTTCCCAGCCTCCAGATCGCCGAGCGTCCTATCGGACGCGCGCGGGCGATCTAGAGGCCGCAGGAAGCGGATTCCACTTTCGGCCGGTGCTCAGCGCAGGCCGAGGAAGGACAGGATCGCCAGGACGACGACGACAAGACCGACGATGTAGATGATGTTGTTCATGGCGGAACCCCCCGTTGGTTGCGTCAAGCCGCTCCTTCGCGGCATTCAGGCTGCGGCGTGCCTGCCGCAGCCGTTAGAGAACGCGCTTTCGCGCGCCATTGTTCCGCGCGATGCCAGCCGAGCCGCTTGGCCTCTCCAAACCGGGGCGCCTCGCCTGCTGCGATTTGTCGTCGTGTTTTCGTCACCCGATGCCTCGAAGGTCATGGCGGAGTGGCCGCTCGTTGGTGGCTCCGCTGTCCTTCGCGCAGGAGATGTCGATGCGAACTCAATCCATGGCCGCGGGCGCGCTGCTCGCCTTTGCTCTCGCGGTCGGTCCGGCCGTCGCCGCCCCTCCTTCGAACGCCAAGCCCCTGTCCCAGATCGTCGCCGGCATCGAGGCCGTCAGCGGCTTTGCGAGCATCAAGGAGGTGGATTGGGACAGCAACGGCTACTGGGAGATCGAGTACTTCAAGACCGACGGCTCGAAGGTCGAGGTCAAGATCGATCCCGTGACCGGTTCGCCGCGGAGATGACCGGCTGAGCGCCGGCCGCCAAATTTCTCTGCAAATCAGGGGCGGCTGGCGCCCCCGCGCACGCTCTCGAAGGACCGGGTTCCGATCCTTCCCGGTTGCCTGCGCGCTCGGGGACGAAGCTAGCGCGGCACGACCTTGCGGTAGATGTGCCAGCTCGCATGGCCGAGGATCGGCATCACCACCATCAACCCGACCAGCACCGGCAAGGTGCCGAGCACCAGCAGCGCGGTGATCGTCAGGCCCCAGCACATCATTGCGCGCGGGCTCGCCTCGACCGCAGCGATCGAAGTCCGCACCGCCGTGCCGACGTCGACGTGCCGGTCCAGCATCAGCGGGAACGAGATCACGGTCAGCGAGAAGGCCGCGATGGCGAAGAGCAGGCCGAGCGCATTGCCGACGATGATCAGCGTCCAGCCGTTCACGGTGCTGAAGAGCGGCACCAGGAAGCTCTCGGCCGAGGTCAGCGGCACGCTGCCCATCAGCCAGCGATAGAGCACCCAGGCGCTGAGCAGCCAGGCGATGAACAATCCGGTCAGCAGTCCGCCGAGCGTCGCGATCGGCCGTATCGCCGGGGATTTCAGCACGGCGAAGGCATGCAGCCAGGAGGAGTTGATGTGGAGCTCGCGGCGGCGGCTGATCTCGTAGAGGCCGACGGCGGCGAAGGGGCCGAGCAGCGCGAAACCGCCGAGCAGCGGGAAGAGCAGCGGGAAGATGTTGTAGCTGACCGTCAGCTGGGCGATCACGATGCCCGCCACCGGGTAGATCAGCGCAATGAAGAGCAGATGGCTCGGCTGCGCCAGGAAGTCGGCATAGCCCCGCCGCAGCGCGTCGCCGATATCGCTCATCGTCAGCGCGCGGACGGGCAGCGCTTCGGCGGGCCCGGCGCGCATCGAACTCATGCGGGGGTGGGTGCTGTTGATATCGGCCATGGCGATCATCCCGGTTCCGGCCCGGTTCGCCTCGATGGCCCTGACGTAATCCCTGGTTCGAGAGCCTTGAGGCGTCGAGCATCCAATTGTCAGCGCGGCAAGCTTACACCCGGTGGGCTCCTGTCACAAATCGACGAACGCAAACGTGACAAGGGGTGCTTCGCAGGGAGAGGCCCCTGCTCTAGAACAGCGCTATGATTGCCAATTCTGCCCTTCCCGTCGAAGACCTGACCGCCGAGGCCGCGCGCGCCGAGCACAAGCAACTCGTCGCCGAAATCGCCGAGGCCGATCGCGCTTATTTCCAGGACGATGCGCCGGTCCTGGAGGACGCCGTCTATGACGAGAAGCGCCGGCGGCTCAATGCGCTCGAAGGCGCCTTTCCCGAGCTGAAGGGCCCCGAGGCGCTTTCGGACAAGGTCGGCGCCAAGCCGTCCGGCAAGTTCGCCAAGATCCGGCATCGGGTGCCGATGCTCTCGCTCGGCAACGCCTTCGCCGACGAGGACGTCGCTGATTTCGTCACGCGTATCAGGACCTTCCTCGGCCGCAAGGACGACCAGCCGATCGCCTTCACCGCCGAGCCCAAGATCGACGGGCTCTCACTCTCTCTGCGCTACGAGAAGGGCGAACTGGTCAGCGCCGCGACCCGCGGCGATGGCGAGGAGGGCGAAGACGTCACCGCCAATGCCCGCACCATCGCCGAGATCCCGCACCGGCTGAAGGGCGGGGATGTTCCCGAGGTCGCCGAGGTGCGCGGCGAGGTCTATCTCGGCCATGCCGATTTCGCGGCGATCAACCAGCGCCAGCGCGAAAAGGAAGAACGGGAGTTCGCCAATCCGCGCAATGCTGCCGCCGGCTCGCTGCGCCAGCTCGATGTCTCGATCACCGCCTCGCGCCCCTTACGCTTCTTCGCCTACGCCTGGGGCGAGATGCCGGTCCTGCCGGCGCCGACGCAGTTCGGCGTGGTCGAGGCCTTCGCTCGCTGGGGTTTTCGCACCAATCCGCTGATGGTCCGGTGCGAGAGCGTCGAAGCGCTGCTGGCGCATTACCGGCTGATCGAGGCGCAGCGGGCGACGCTCGGCTACGATATCGACGGCGTCGTCTACAAGGTCGACGAACTGGCACTACAGGCCCGGCTCGGCTTCGTCGCGCGCGCGCCGCGCTGGGCAATCGCCCATAAATTCCCGGCCGAGCTCGCGACCACCGTGCTGGAGGCGATCGACATCCAGGTCGGCCGCACCGGCGCGCTCTCGCCGGTGGCGCGCCTGAGGCCTGTGACGGTCGGCGGCGTCGTCGTCACCAATGCGACGCTGCACAACGAGGATTATATCCGCGGCTTCGACTCGAAAGGGCTGCCGATCCGCGACGGCAGCGACATCCGGATCGGCGATACCGTCACGGTGAAGCGGGCGGGCGACGTGATCCCGCGCGTCGAGGCGGTCGACCTCGCCAAGCGGCCGGCCGATGCGCAGCCTTATGTCTTCCCGACGACCTGCCCGGTCTGCGGCTCGGATGCGGTGCGCGAGCATAATCCGCGCTCGGGCAAGGAGGATGCGGTGCGCCGCTGCACCGGCGGGCTGATCTGCGCGGCGCAGGCGGTCGAGCGTCTGAAGCATTTCGTCTCGCGCGACGCGCTCGACATCGATGGGCTCGGTGACAAGCAGATCGAGTTCTTCCATGCCGATCCGGATCTGCCGGTGAAGGAGCCAGCCGACATCTTCACGCTGGCGCAGCGCGACGGGGCCAATCTCAAGAAGCTCAAGGACAAGGAAGGTTTCGGCGCGACCAGCACCAAGAAGCTGTTCGAGGCGATCGAGGACCGACGCAGGCCGCCGCTGAACCGCTTCATCTTCGGACTGGGCATCCGCCATATCGGCGAGACCAATGCGCGCCTGCTGGCGCGCCATTACGGCTCGTTCGAGGCCCTGCAGGCCGCCTGCCTCGCGGCAGAGAGCCCGGAGAGCGAGGAGCGCGCGGCGCTCGACGCGATTGACGGCGTCGGCCCGACCGTGGTCGAGGCGCTGCTGCAGTTCTTCGCCGAGGAACACAATCAGGAGATGCTGGCGCGGCTTCTGGCGGAGGTGACGCCGCAGCCTCTGGAGGCAGTGGCGTCGTCGAGCCCGGTCGCCGGCCAGATCGTCGTCTTCACCGGAGCGCTGGAGCGCATGACCCGCGACGAGGCCAAGGCGATGGCCGAACGTCTGGGCGCCAAGGTCGCCGGCTCGGTCTCGTCGAAGACCAATCTGCTGGTGGCCGGGCCGGGTGCTGGCTCGAAGCTCAAGGACGCGGCCAAGCACGGCGTCAAGGTGATCGACGAGGCCGGCTGGTTCGAGCTGGTTGGCGGGTAGGGCTCGCCGTCATGCTCGCCCTTGTGGCGAGCATCCACGTCTTGAACACTGCATTGCCCGAAGGAAGACGTGGATGGTCGGGACAAGCCCGACCATGACGGGACATGCCGCCTAACTGCGCCCCGCCGCCAGCGTGCAGATCATCCGCGCCACCTGATAGGATTTCTCGAAGGCCGGGACGGGCAGGAACTCGTAGCGCGAGTGGAAATTATAGGCGCCGGTGAAGAAGTTTGGCGTCGGCAGGCCGCGCGCCGAGAGCGCAGCACCATCGGTGCCGCCGCGCATCGGGATTTGCTTCTTCCGGATCTGCAGCGCCTCCAGCGCGGAAAACAGCAGCGCGACCGGGCGCTGGTCCAGCCCGAGGCTGTCGTTGATGTTGCCATAGGTGTCGGTGATGTGGGCCTCGACGCGGCCGGTCGGATAGAGCGCGGCGATCTCGGCCGCGACCGCGCCGATGCGGCGCTTGCGGGCCGCGAAGCTCGCCTTGTCGAAATCGCGGATCAGGGCACCGAGCTTTGCCTCGCTGGCATTGGCGGTGATGCTGTTGAACCAGACATAGCCCTCGCGACCTTCGGTGTTCTCCGGCGTCTCTGCCCGGTCGAAACGGGCGATGAAGTCCTGCGCCATCAGCACCGGGTTCACCAGCACGCCTTTGGCCGACATCGGATGGGCGCTGACGCCGGTCAGGGTGATCTCGGCGGCGGCGGCGTTGAAGTTCTCGATCACGACCTCGCCGAGCTCGCAGCTGTCGATCGTATAGGCGAAGTCGCAAGCGAAGCGGGACAGGTCGAGCGCCTTGGCGCCGCGCAGGCCGATCTCCTCATCGGGCACGAAGGCGACGAGGATGTCGCCATGCGCGTCCTGCGGACCGAGATTGGCGAGCAGGGTCATGATCACCGCGATCGCCGCCTTGTTGTCGGCGCCGAGCACGCTTGAGCCGTCGCCGGCGATGATCTCGGCGCCAACCCAGTCGCGCAACTGCGGATGCTCGGCGACCCGCAGCCAGATGTCCTGCTCGCGGTTGAGGCACAGGTCCTCTCCTTCGAAGCGCAGTAACTGCGGCCGGATCTCGGACGAGAGTCCGGCGTCGAAGGTGTCGAGATGGGCGATGAAGCCGATCTTCGGCCCATCCGGCACGGTGCCCCGCTTCACCGCCGTGACCGTGGCGTGCCGGTCGAGAACGACCTCGTCGAGGCCGAGCGCGCGCAGCTCGTCGGCCAGCATCGCGGCGAGCTGTTGCTGGCCGGGCGTGCTCGGCAGCGTCACCGCCTTCGCGTCGCTCTGGCTGGCAATCGAGAGATAGCGGAAAAAGCGGTCGATCAGCTGCTGGCGAATGCTCATGGTCGTTCCGTCGCGTGCATGGTGGCGAGTGTCAGAGGGGCGTCACGGGAGGAGGGCAGGGCGCTTGGCCCCGGGATGCTCGGCCATCCGGCTCAGCCCGGTGCGGCTGCGCCCAGGACGAAGCGCTCGATCCCCTCGAAGAGCACCGGCCAGGCCGGTTCTTCCGGCACGATGACGTGATTGCGGCTCTCGAGCAGCAGGAATTCGGCATCGGCGATCCGCGAGGCCAGTTCCAGTCCCTGTTCGAGCGGCTGGACACCATCGTCATTGGCATGGATCACCAGGGTCGGCACCGCAAGCTTCTCGAGCAGATCCGAGACGTCGAAATGGTCGATCGCCCAGCGCAGCGCCGCGGCATTGTCGGCCGAGGTGGTGAGCCGCTGCAACTCGGCCAGGGATTCGATCTGCTCGCGGCTGCCATCGGGAATGAACAGGGTGGCGAAGGCCTTGATGAAGGGGCTGTTCGCCTTGCCCCAGCCATGCCGGATCAAGGTGAGCAGCGCCAGCCCCTGTTCGCGGTCGGCGCCCGACCGGACCAGGCGGCCTTTGACGAAGCCCCCATGCAGGACGAGGTGGCTCAGCCTTTCGGGGTGTCGCCCTGCATAGGCCAGCGCGATCGGCACGCCCTGCGACGTCCCGTAGAGCGCGAAGCGTTCGAGCCCGGCGGCATCCACGGCGGCTTCGAGGTCCTCGACGAAGCGATCCAGCGCGAAGTCGCTGATCTCCCTGTCGGAAAGGCCATTGCCGCGCTGGTCGTAGCGCAGGAGCGCAAACCGTTGGCCGAGCCGGCTCAACAGCGGGCGCCAGAGCGGGCTGTGCCAATCGTGTTCGAGATGGGTCAGCCAGTGCCCGGCCTTGACCATCGGGTATCCCGCGCCGCTGGTGGCATAGGCGATGCGGGTGCCATCGCGCGAGCGGCAGAAGGCGACGCGCTGATGCGGCGTTCCGCCGGGCGCCGCCGCCTCTGCGGCGGGCTGCCGGTGGCGCGTGGCTTCCACCGGCTCGACCGGGCCGATGAAGCGGAAACCGTGCCGTGCCACGGTGCGGATCCAGTCCTGACGCTTGCCGCCATCGTCGATCGCCGCGCGCGCGGCGCTGATCCTGGCGCTGATCGCCGAATCCGAGACGATCCGCCCGTGCCAGACCGCGGCGATCAGGTCATCCTGCGACACCACGCGCTCGCGTTCGCACACCAGGTAATGGAGCAGATCGAAGACCTGCGGCTCGATCGCGCGCGGCCGCCCGTCCGCGAGAAGCTCCCGCGTTTCCGGAACGAGCTCGAATGCCCCGAAGCGATAGCGCATGCCGCTTCTTACCATGCGGAAGCCGGGGCCGGTATCGACGCCCACAGCCTTCGCGAAAAAGCAGGGAAAGGACAAGAAAAGCGCAAGAGCCCGGTCAAGCGCGGCGCCGCATGCTGCGCCAGTCTCGCCATGGCAGCCCAGGGAGGCGATCATGGCAGAGAAGCTTCACGACTCGACCATCCGGCGTACCGACGGCTCGATCGACATCGAATTTTATGCGCGTCGCAGTGCCCAGCTGCGTCGGGAGGCCATCGCCGCTGCGCCCGGGGTCGTCGCGAGATGGCTCCAGTCCGTGCTTGGGCGCGCGGGCAGGGCGGCAGGCCGGAGCATCAAGGCTCGCCGTGGTCCTGCGGGGCTACCGAAGACGGCGGCAGGGGGCCGCTGAGCAAGGGCGGCCCGAGCGTCTCGCCCGCTCGGAACCGGCTCGGCGGCGCGCCGATCACGCGCTTGAAGGCGCGGCTGAACGAAGCTTCCGAATCATAGCCGAGGCGACGGGCGACGACCGCGATCTTTATCCGGTCGCGCACCAGCCATTGCCTCGCCTGGTGCATCCTGACCTGTGCGACATAGCGAGCGGGCGTCTCGCCGACGATCGCCGCGAAGCGCTCGGCGAAGGCGGAGCGCGAGGCGTGCATCACGCCGGCCAGCGCTTCGACGGTCCAGTCGCCGCTGGGATCGAGATGAATCGCGGCCAGGACCCTGCCGATATCGGGATCACGCGCGGCGGCGACCCAGCCGGTAGGACTGCCGCAGCCGCGTTCGACCCAGGAACGGATCAGCGCCGCGGCGACGACATCGGCCAGGCGCGTCAGGATTCCGCCCGCGCCGACGCGATCAAGGGCGAGTTCACACGACATGGTGCTGAGCAGCGGTGGGATGGCGGGCTCATGCACTGCCATCTCATGCACCCACATCAGCTCCGGCATCATCCGCAGCAGCGGGTGCTGGGCATCGACGTTGAAGCACAGGCTGGCGCTGAAGAACTGGACGTCCTCGCCATCACCACCGCCATGCGCATCGGCGATCTCGCCGCAACAGGCCTCGAAGGCGCAGCGGCCGAGCGGCTTCGCCTGGGCGCTCGGCTCGCTGGCGAGCGCGTGCTCGGCGCCGCGCGGCATCAACACGGCGTCGCCCTGTTCGAGCCGGTGCCATTCGCCCTCGGGGGTCCGCAGCCAGCAGCCGCGCTCGGCCATGAAATGGAAGCGCGCCGCGGCCTGGGCGGGAAACAGCAGGCACCACGGCGCTGCCATGCGGTAGCGCGCGTAGTCGACTCCTTCGAGACGCAGGCCACGCAGCATTTCGGTCAGCGGATCGCGCGTGGCGGTTCTGGACGAATTGTCAAGCATTGTGGAATTTCTAGCATGGAAGGTCCGAAGCGTCACGCCTAACTCCGGTGTCCGATCTTTCCGGAGCGACCCCATGTCGGATTCCCTTTCAGTCACCGCCGATCCCGCACTCGCCGGTATCGCGCCCCAAGAGCGCAGCACCGCAGTCTGGCCGGCGGTGTTTGCGCTCGGCATGGGCGTTTTTGCGCTGGTCAGCGCCGAGTTCCTGCCCGCCAGCGTGCTGACCTCGATCGCCGCCGATCTTTCGATCAGCGCCGGCGCTGCCGGACAGACCGTCACGGTGACCTCGCTGGTCGGGGTGGTCGCCGCGATCTTCACGCCGATCGTCACCAGCCGCTTCGACCGGCGCCTCGTCTTGTGGGCGCTGATCTCGCTGCTGGCGGTGTCGAGCATCCTCACGGCGCTCGCCAACGGCTATGCGATGCTGCTGGCGGCACGCTTCCTCCTCGGTCTCAGCCTCGGCGGCTTCTGGTCGATGGCGCCGGCGCTGTCGCTGCGGCTCGTCCCCGTGAAGTCGGTGCCGCGGGCGCTGGCGATCATTTCGGCCGGCGTCTCCGCCGCCTTCATCGGTGGAGGGCCGCTTGGGGCCTATCTCGACTCGCTGATCGGCTGGCGGATGGTGTTCGCGCTCTCGGCCGGTCTCGCCGGCGTCGCCCTGCTGGTGCTGATGGCGACGATGCCGCCCCTGCCGTCGCAGACCGCTCCGAAGCTCGGCACATTGGCGGTGCTGCTCTCGCGGCCGAGCGTGCGCCTGATGCTGATCTCCGTATTGATCATCATCTCTGGCCAGTTCACCGGCTTCACCTATATCCGGCCGTTCCTCGAACAGGTGCCGCAGCTCGGCGTGGCGGCGATCACCTCCGTCCTGCTCGGCTATGGCGTCGGCAACGTCATCGGCAACTTCGCCGGCGGAGCCGTGGCAGCGCGGGGCGTCAAGCTCGCCATCGTCTCCTTCGCGCTGGCGGTCGCGGCCCTGGCGCTGGTGATGACCCTGTTCGGGGCGTCGCCGATCGTGGCGGGGATCGCGGTCGCGGCCTGGGGCTTCGCCTTCGGCTTCGCGCCGGTGGGCTTCCAGAGCTGGATGGTGCGGATCGCGGCGGATCACGCCGAGGCGGCGAGCGGGCTCCTGACCGCCGCCTTCCTGGTCGCGATCGCGAGCGGCGCCGTACTCGGCGGCCTGCTGGTCAATCTTGTCGGAGGTCTCGGGCCGATCAGCTACATGGCGGCCGCGACCTTCGCGGGTGCGGTACTGGTACTCGTCGCCGGCAAGGAGCCGCCGCGTCCCTGAGCAACCCGCGCGCCTGCAACGAGGATGGTGACGCTCGCGTGATCGTCGCCATCACTTTTCTTCAAGACATCTGCGCCCGCATCCGCTCTATCTTGCGGCATGGATCTGATCACACAGGGCGAGGCGCTGGAGCAGACCCCGCTCCAGTCGGGCGAGCGGGCGCATCTGTTCACGGCGCGTCGCTTCGACGGGCTGGAGTTCCTGTCGGCGACGTTCCGTACCCACGCCTATGCCCCGCATGTTCACGACACCTATGCGATCGGCACGATCGAGGTCGGCTGCGAGATCTGGCATGCGCGCGGCCGCAGGCTCTATGCCGGGGCCGGCGACATCGTCTTCAACCAGCCGCTCGACGTCCATGATGGCGCCCCCAGCGAGGGCGGCTATCGCTATCGGATGAGCTATCCGACGGTCGAGCTGATGCGCGAGGTCGCGGCTTCGCTCACTGGCCGCGACGATATCGGCACGCCGTACTTCGCCGAGCCGACCGTGCGGGACCCGGAAGGGGCGGCGCTGTTCGGCGCCGCTCACCGCGTGCTGGAGGAGGGCGGGGACGCGCTCGCCGGAGAGGAAGGGCTGCTGCGCGCCTATGGCTGGTGCCTCGCCCGCCATGCCGACCTTACGGTCCGGGGGCTGGGGCGGGAGAGCGGGCCGATCGCCCAGGCGCGTGAGCTTCTGGAGCAGCGCTATGACGAGGATCTCTCGCTGGCCGAGCTGGCAAAGCGCTCGGGCCTGCCGCGCCATCACCTGATCCGGGCCTTCCGCCGCGAGACGGGGCTGACGCCGCATGCCTATCTCGTCGACATCCGTGTTCGCCGCGCCCGCGAACGCCTGCGCCGCGGCGATGCTCCGGGTGAGGTCGCGGCGGCGACCGGCTTTTGCGACCAGGCCCATCTGACCCGGGCCTTCAAGGCGCGGCTCGGCGTGACGCCGGGCGCCTTCCGCGCCGCTCATCTCGCCTGAACGAGTTTCAAAGCGATGTCCTGGACCAATGAGGCCCGCGCAGGGCTGAACGATATCTGGCCGGCGGCGCTGGCCGCGGTGCCGATCGGCTTCCTGTTCGGGGCGCTCGCGGCCGGCAAGGGGCTGTCGCCGCTCGAGGTCTTCGCGATGAGCGCGCTGGTCTTCGCCGGCGGTGCCCAGTTCGCCGCTGTCGAGCTCTGGGCGAGCCCGGCACCGATCCTGGCGCTGGTGTTCTCGACGGCGCTGATCAATGCCCGCCATATCCTGATGAGCGCGTCGCTGGCGCCGAAGCTCTCGGGCTTTTCGCGGACGCAGACCTTCCTCGGGCTCTACTACATGGCCGACGAGAACTGGGCGCTGGCCGAGAAGCGGGCGCGCACGCATCCGATCACGCCGGTCTACTGGTTCGCGATGGCGATCCCCTTCGTCTGCCTGTGGCTGCTGACCTCGACCACCGGGGCGATCATCGGCGCAGCTCTCGGCGACCCCAAGCGCTACGGCGCCGATTTCGCCTTCACCGCGCTGTTCATCGCGCTCGTCGCCGCCTTCTGGAAGGGCCGGGTCACGGCCTGGACGGTGGCCTCGGCCGGCATCGCCTCGGCGCTGGCCTACCGGTTCGCCGGCCCGCCCTGGCATGTGCTGGCCGGCGCGCTCAGTGGGCTTGCCGCCGCCTGGATCGCGGCCGGCAGCGAAGCCGCCGCGCAACCCTGCGAAAGCCCGGCCGAATGAGCCTCGATCCGATCAATCTCGCCGCCTTCCTCGGCATGGCGCTGGTGACCTATCTCACCCGCATCGCCGGGCTCGCCCTGGTCGGCAGGCTGAACCTGACGCCGCGCGCGCAGGCCGCCTTCGACGCGATCCCTCCGGCCGTGCTGATCGCCGTGATCGCGCCGAGCGCGCTGGCGACCGGCTGGATCGAGACGGTCGCGGCACTGGTGTCGGGCTTGGCCGCAACGCGGCTGCCGCTGCTTGGGGTGGTCGCGGTCGGCGTTGCGACCGTGGTGGGGCTCAGAGCGTTGTTCTGACGAAGGCCGTCAGAGCGGCCGGCAGGCCTTCTCCAGCCAGGCCTTCGTCTCGCCTTCGACCAGCGGGCCGACGCGCTTCCAGACCTCGCCGTGATAGGCGTCGATCCAGGCACGCTCGCCATCGTCGAGCAGCGCGGGCTCGATCAGCGCCCGCTCATAGGGGCACCAGGTGATCGTCTCGAAACCGTAGATGGTGCGGTCGCCGCCAGGGATGGAGCGCTCCTCGACCACGATCAGGTTCTCGATGCGGATGCCGTAGGCGCCTTCCTTGTAGTAGCCCGGCTCGTTGCTGAGGATCATTCCGGGCTCGAGCGGCGTGGTGCCGAGCTTGGAGAGGCGCTGCGGGCCTTCGTGCACCGAAAGATAGCTGCCGACACCATGGCCGGTGCCATGGTCGAAATCGAGCCCGGCCTGCCAGAGCGGGGCGCGGGCGAAGGCGTCGAGCTGGGCGCCCGAGGTGCCTTTCGGGAAGACGGCGCGCGAGATCGCGACATGGCCCTTGAGCACGCGGGTGTAGCGATCGCGCATTTCCGGGCTGGGCTCGCCGACCGCCATGGTGCGGGTGATGTCGGTGGTGCCGTCCTCGTATTGCCCGCCGGAATCGACCAGGAAGATGCCGGGCTCGATCGCCCGGTTGCTCGAATCCGTGACGCGGTAATGCGGCAGCGCGGCGTTCGGTCCCGCGCCGGCGATGGTGGTGAAGGAGACGTCCTTGAGCAGGCCGGTGCCGCGGCGCTCGGCCTCCAGTGCCGCCACCGCGTCGATCTCGGTCAGGCCACCCTTCGGTGCCTCGCGTGCGAGCCAGGAGAGGAAGCGGGCCATGGCGGCGCCGTCGCGCAGATGCGCCGCGCGGGCGCCGTTGAGCTCGGCCTCGTTCTTGCGCGCCTTCATCAGCGCAATCGGATCGGTGCCGGCTTCGGGCGTGCCGCCGGCCTCGCGGATCAGGGTCGCCAGCGCCGCTGCAGCGGTGGTCGCATCGAGGCGGACCTTGGCCTTGCGCGCGCCGAGCGCCTTCAGCTGCTCCTCCAGTGCCTGGGGCGGAGCGATCTCGCCGAGCGCGCCGATGGCGTCACCAGCCTCGTTGGTGATCTTCTCCGGAGCCAGGAAGACGGTCGGCCGGCCCTCGCGCGGCACGATGGCGTAGCCGAGTGGCAGCGGCGTGTGTTCGACATCGCCGCCGCGGATGTTGAAGGTCCAGGCCAGCGCATGCGGATCCGAGAGGACCAGCGCATCGACCTTGTCCTTGCCGAGCGCCTCCTGGATGCGGGCGAGCTTGCTCGCCGCGCTCTCGCCGGCATAGGCGGCGGGGTGCGCCTTGACCGGTGCCGAGGGCGGAGCAGGGCGGTCGCTCCAGAGCGCATCGATCGGATTGGGCGTCACCGCGACGAGCTCGCCGCCAGCCGCCGCCACCGCCTTTTCGAGTTTCGCGACGCCGTCGACGGTGTGCAGCCAGGGATCGTAGCCGAGCCGGCCGCCGGCCGGCAGGTTTGCCGCTACCCATTTGTCGAGCGGCGTTTCCTCCATCCTGACCGGCGTGATCACGGAGGTGTCGGTCTGCTCGGCGGACTGGATCGTGTAACGGCCATCGACGATCAGCGCGGCCTTGTCGGCCAGCACCACCGCATTGCCGGCCGAGCCGGTGAAGCCGCTGAGCCAGGCGAGGCGCGCCATATGGGCCGGAACGTACTCGCCCTGGTGCTCATCGGCGCGCGGAACCACGAAGCCCGCCAGGCCCTGGCGCGCGAGGGCGGCGCGCAGGGCCGCGACCCGGGGCGCGACCTGCGACGGATCGCTCGGCTCGGAAAAGGACTGGAAGTGGGGAGCGGAGGCCTTGGCGGGGATCGAGGCGGTCATGTCGGGTCCGGAAGCTGCAATATCGGCCATGCTGGCGTGCCGGCCGGTCAAAGGCCAGTGCAAATCCGGCATTTTCGTCGTGCCTGCACGGCAGGCTCCGGCTGACTTCTGATTGGGCGCTCTGTCGGTTCGTTATGCAATATTTTGCAATGATTAACGGGTCTCGGTTTTCGTTATGCGTTCCTTGCATGTTGTGCATATGCGAACACATCTTCTCGCAAGTGCGAAGAAGGCCCATCTTGCTGGCATAAGAGAACGAGGAAGCGACCGGGACTGTCCTTCGTTTTGCTGAGGAGATGGACCCTATGACCTATGTGCTGAACACCACCGCGGACCTGCCGGTAGCCAAGCGCACCGAGGCGACCACGAAGGCCGCCGGCCCGAGCTTCTGGCAGCGCCTCTACGCCGCCATGATCGAGAGCCGCCGCCGCTCGGCGCTGCGCGAACTGCGCGCCTATTCGTACCTCGCCCGCGAGTCCGAGCTGATCCTCGGTGGCTACCCGAAGGCTTCGCTGAAAAACGACGCCGAGCTGCCGTTCAACCGCTGAATTTCTATCCGCTGAAACCCGGAGCGCCGGCTGCGACACGCGCCGCGCCCTGATCGAGGAGAAAGACCATGATCGCTGTCATCAAGTACGTCTACGAGACCGTTGCCGATGCCGCCAAGTTCGCGGCCGCCGTCTGGCACGATGCCCGTGTCATGCAGGCGCGGGCCGAAGAGAAGTACGGCCACTTCGACTTCTGAGCGCGACGGCGTTCGAAGCAGACGGCCTATCGGAGGCGGCGTGGCCTGGCGGCTGCGCCGCCTCTTTTCATGACCAGCGTCGCCCAGCCCTCGCGCGAGGAGCGCCGCACCAGCGCGATGCCCTGGTGGCGATAGGCGGAAACCACACCTGCGACATCCATTTCGAGCAGGCCTGAAAGAATGATGACGCCGTCATCGGCCGTTACCGCGGCGATCGACGGCGCGAGCTTGCGCAGCGGTCCCGCCAGGATGTTGGCGAAGACCAGATCGAAGCGCCGGGGCCGGTTCGCCTTGGCGTGGCGCAGGCCGGGCGCGACATAAAGGTCGAGCGCCTGACCGGCGTGATTGAGGCTGGCATTGCGCGCCGCGACCTCGACGGCGACGGCGTCGATGTCGCCGGCGACGACCTTGCGCTTGACCTGCTTGGCGAGGGCGAGCGCGAGAATGCCGGTGCCGGTGCCGACATCGATGGCGTTTCGCGGGCGGCGCTTCTTCAGCTCGGCATCGAGGGCGAGCAGGCAGCCCGAGGTGGTGCCGTGATGGCCGGTGCCGAAGGCGAGTGCCGCTTCGATCTCGATCGCGACATCGTTGATGCGCACATAGTCGCGGTCATGGGCGCCATGGACCAGGACGCGGCCGGCGCGCACCGGCTTCAGCCCTTCGAGGCTGTTGGCGACCCAGTCCTGCTGGCTGACCGTCGTGAACGGGGTGTCGTCGATGACCGTGCCGACGATCGGTCGCAGCAGGTCGCGCACCGCCTCCTCGTCGGGATGGCTCGAGAAGTAGATCTCGACCTTCCAGGGCTCGTTCAGCGACAGGGTGGTGACGCCGCTCTCGACCTCGAAGGCGGAGATCGCGGTCTCCGTCGGGTCGAAGATCTCGCCGAGCAGTTCGGTCAGCGCGCGCGCCTGCTCGCCGCTGGTCGAGAGTTCGAGAACGGTCGTGACCGTCGAGGGGAGGAGGCCTTCACGCATGGCGCGGGCTTATAGCATCGGACCGGAAAGTGGAATCCACTTTTCGGAAAACTCCGATGCGATAACAAAAAGATAGATCACCGTAACCGCGTCCGGACGGACGCGCGGCGATCTCGCAGCCTGCCGGCGGCCTGTCATGCGGCCGCGCACCTCGGAAGGCGCGTCAGGTGCCTCGCTTGGTCGCGAGCAGCAGGAAGCCGACGAGCCCGGCGGCGGCGCAGGTCAGGAAACCGAGATCGAAGCGGCCGGTCGCGGCGACGAGCAGAGCGAACGACAGAGGACCCACGACATAGCCGAGGAAGACGACGATGGTTGCGCCCGAGGCCGCCTCGCGGATCAGCCCGCTCGGCGAGCGCCGGGCGATCTCGGCGATCTGGACGCCGTTCCAGCTCGATACGGTGATGCCGGCCACCGCCGCCAACGCATAGAGCAGCCAGGAGGGCCAGGCGGGCGTCGCCAGCATTAGTGCGAGCGAGGTTGCGCCCGACGCCAGGCAGACGAAAGCGAGCAGCCTTACGCTCGCGCGCATGCGGTCTGCGAGCCAGCCGAGCAGCACGCGGCCGAACACGCCGGTGGCCTGCATCACGGCGAAGGCGAGGCCGGCGGCGCGCAGGTCGTAGCCGAGTTCGGACACCGCGAAAGTGATGAGATAGGCGAACCAGATGCCCTGGCCGATGGCGAGGCAGGCGCCGACGGCGGCGATCCGCAAAACCGAGGTCGAGGCGCGGAGTGCTCGCAGCGGCTCCAGCACATTGCCGAGCGAGAGGAAGGCGCCCGGCTCCAGCGATTGGCCCTGATCGCGACCGGCATCGAGCCGGCGGCGCATCGGCTGCACGACCAGGATGACGGCGACTACCAGCGCCGCCGAGAACAGCAGCGAGGCGCGCCAGCCATAGGCGGCGACGATCGGCGGCAAGGCGAGGCCGGCGACGATCCCGCCGGCGGGCACCCCGGCCTGCTTCAGCGAGAAGATCAGGGCGTGATGGCGCGGCGGGGCGATGCGGTGGAGAACGTCGCTGCCGGCCGGCGACGACGGGCCGTAGCCGAGGCCGATCAGGAAAGCGCCGGCCATCGCCACCGGCAGCAAGGGCGGCAGCAGGAAGCAGAGCCCGAAAATGCCGAGGGCGAGGCCGAGCTGCAGCGCGCGGACGGAGCCGAAGCGGCGCATGATCGGCGCGCCCATCACCAGAAAGGCAATCGAGCCGACAGTGCTGATGCTCGAGAGATAGCCGATCACGGCGTCCGACCAGCCGAGCTCGGCCGACATGGCCGGCGCGATGGTCGGCGTCACCCGCGTCAGGAAGGCGGTCGCCATCTGCACGATGATCATCGCCGAGAGGGCGCTGACCCAGCCCGGTGTCGCTGGAGGCTCCTTCATGGTCGCGTCATGCCTGCCGGATTCTGGCGGCCTTCACGGCGACGCGGGCGGCAGGACCTTGCCGGGATTGAGGATGTTGTCGGGGTCGAGGCTCTGCTTGATCCGGCGCATCACCGCGATCGCTTCATCGCCATACTCCCGGCGCAGGAATTTTGACTTTCCGTAGCCGACGCCGTGCTCGCCGGTGCAGGTGCCGCCGAGATCGATCGCCCGGTTGACCAGGAGGGCGTTGAGCCGCTCCGCCTCGGCGATCTCCGCGGGCGAATCCATCTTGATCAGGAAGCCCATATGGAAATTGCCGTCGCCGACATGGCCGAGCGCCGGCACCGGGAAGGGCGCATCCTTGGCGTGCTCGCGGATTTCGGTGATGCAGGTGGCGAGCTCGGAGATCGGCACGCAGGCGTCGGTGCCCCAGCTGCTGGCGCCCGGCCGCAAGGCGAGCAGGGCGTAGTGGAGATTATGGCGGGCCTGCCAGAGCTTCGTGCGCTCCTCGGCGCTGGCGGCATGGCGCCAGCCGCTGCCGCCATGGCCCAAGGCGATCGCATGCATCGCTGTCGATTGCTGCTCGACGCCGGCCTGCGTGCCATGGAATTCGATGAACAGCGTCGCGGTCTCGGGGTAGCTCAGCCCGTTATGCAGGTTGATGGCGCGCATGCAGGTCTCGTCGAGCAGCTCGACGCGAGCGACCTGGATGCCGCTCTGGATGGTCTCGATGGCGCAGGATACGGCGGCACCGACATCCGGGAAGGAGCAGACCGCGACCGAGCTCGCCTCGGGGATGCCGTAGAGCTTCAAGGTGATCTCGGTGATCACGCCGAGCGTGCCCTCGGAGCCGACGAACAGCCTGGTCAGATCGTAGCCGGCCGAGGATTTGCGGGCGCGGCCACCCGTCTTCAGCACGGTGCCGTCGGCGAGCACCACGGTCAGCGCCAGGACATTGTCCTTCATCGTGCCGTAGCGCACGGCATTGGTGCCCGAGGCCCGCGTCGCGGTCATGCCGCCGAGCGTCGCGTCGGCGCCGGGGTCGACCGGGAAGAACAGACCGGTGTCGCGCAGATGCTCGTTGAGCTGCTTGCGGGTCACGCCCGGCTCGATGACGCAGTCGAGATCCTCGGTGTTGACGGCGATGATGCGCTGCATCCGCGACAGGTCGAGGCAGACGCCGCCATGCAGGGCGACGACATGGCCTTCCAGCGAGGTGCCGGCGCCGAACGGAATGACCGGCACCTTCGCCTGATGGCAGAGCGCTAGGATGCGGCTGACCTCCTCGGTCGTCGCGGGGTAGCAGACGACGTCCGGCGCCCTGGTCGGATGATAGGATTCGCCATGGCCGTGATGCTCGCGCTCGGACTGGGCCGTCGAACAGCGGGCGCCGAGCAGATCGCGCAGCGAGGCGGTCAGCCCGTCGAGGGCGGGGTGGGGGAGGGTGACGGCGTCGGTGGTGGCTGTGGCGGACATCGTCATCCTCGTTGAACGGCCAGTGGCCGGGCGGCAGCTTCCAACGTCTCTCTGTCGCATGCCATGGCTGGTGCAGCATGAGTGCCCTGCGTCGCCAAGCAGGCAGAAGGCTCGCTTTGCCTCACGCGCTGGCCTCCGCTTCGAAGCGGGCTGCTTCCTCGCGCAGCCAGCCGACCAGCGCCTCGACGCCGGGACCGCGCTGTCCCCGCGGGTTTAGCGTCATCCAGCAGCCGACGGTGCTGTCGAAGCCAAGGCTGAGCGGGTTGACCAGCGTACCCGAGGCTAGCTCCTCGGCGACATAGCAGCGTGGCGCGAGCGCGACGCCAAGCCCCGCCATGGCGGCGCGAATGATCACCGAATAGTAGCCATAGCGTACCGTATGCGCCGGGACCGCGCCGCGTAGCCCATGCGCCTCGGTGAACTCGGCCCAGAAGGCCGGCATCTGGAAATGCTGCAGCAGCGTCATCTTCTGGATGTCGGCTGGGCTGGTGAAGCCGCCCATGCGCTCGAGCAGAGCAGGGGCCGCGACCAGCGCCACCTGACGCCCGAACAGATAGTGCGCCTCGCGGTCGGGCCAGGGGCCGATGCCATGGACGATATCGATATCGGAGTCTTCGGTCTGGCTCTCGCTGATGAAATTGGTGAACTGCACGTCGATCTCGGGATGGGCCTGGGCGAAGCTGGGAAACCGCTCCATCAGCCAGCGCTCGCCGGCGATCGCGACGAGGTGCAGCCGGATTGGCCGGCCGAGCGCGGTTCTTTCGGCGATGCGCCGGGCGCCACGCTCCATCTGCTCGATCGCCGCCTCGGCATAGGGCCGGTAGATCGTGCCGGCCTCGGTAGCTTTGAGGCCGGTGGGGCTGCGCTCGAACAAGGCGATGCCGAGATGCTCCTCCAGCGCCTGGATCTGCTTGGAGACCGCGCTCTGGGTCAGGTGCACGGCCGAAGCCGCCTTCGCCGTCGATCCCAATCGCGCCACGGCAAGGAAAACCCGCAGCGCCGTAGTCGAGGGCGGGAGATTCGGGCTCGCCAATCAGATATTCCTTTTGCGACTATCCTGCCGGAGATCGTTTCGTTTGCCGGGTTCGGGGTCAAGGGGACAGTGTCGTCTGAAGGGGAGACCGTCAGCATGAATCAGACCACACGCCTCTGGGGCGGCCGCTTCCGCAAGCCGCCGGACCCGCGGATGATGCGGCTTTCCAGCGCCGCCGGCGCCTATTCACGCCTCGCGCCCCAGGACATCGCAGGCGGCAAGGCCCATGCGGCCGAGCTCGAGCGGGCCGGGTTGTTGAGCCCCGACGAGATGAAGCTGATCGTGGCGACGCTCGACGCCATTTCCGGCGAGTTCGCGGCCGGGACGCTGCTGCCCGGGCCCGAGGACGAGGATATCCACACTTTCATCGAGCGCGTGCTGGTCGCGCGGATCGGCGCGACCGGCGCCAAGCTTAGAGCCGGGCGCTCGCGCAACGACCAGGCCGCCAACAATCTCAAGCTCTATTTGCGCGAGCAGTCGCGCCTGATCGGCGCGATGCTTGCGGAACTGCTGGCGGCGCTGGCCGGACAGGCCGAGCGGCATGCCGCCTCGGTCTGCCCCGGCTTCACTCATCTGCAGAGCGCCCAGCCGGTGACCTTCGGCCACTGGCTGATGGCGCATGGCCAGGCGCTGTCGCGCGACGCCACCCGCCTGCAGGACTGGGACAGGCGCTCGACCCAGTCGCCGCTCGGCGCGGCAGCGCTGGCCGGCTCGGCGATCGCGCTGTCGCCCGAACTCAGCGCCAAAGCGCTCGGCTATGACGCCCCTTGCGAGAACTCGGTCGACGCGGTCGGCGCGCGCGACCATGTCGCGGAATTCCTGTTTGTCGCCGCGATGCTGGCGACCAATCTCTCCCGGCTGGCGGAAGAGGTGACGCTCTGGACCTCGCGCCAGTTCGGCTGGGTCGTGCTCGACGATGCCTTCGCGACGGGATCCTCGATCATGCCGCAGAAGAAGAACCCGGACATTGCAGAGCTCTCGCGCGGCCGGGCGGCGCGGCTCACTGGCGATCTTGTCGCCATGCTGGGCGCGCTGAAGGGGCTGCCGCTCGCCTATAATCGCGATCTCGCCGAGGACAAGCGCTCAGCCTTCGATGCGGTCGACGTGCTCGGCGAGGTGCTGCCGGCCTTTGCCGGCATGATCGAGACGATGGCGGCGCGGCCGGAGGTGATGCGGGCGCAGGCCGGCGCCGGCTTCGCGCTCGCGACCGAAGTTGCCGACTATCTGGCGCGCAAGGGCGTGCCCTTCGCCGAGGCCCATGAGATCTCCGGATCGCTGGTGCGCTATTGCGAGGAAATGGGGCGCGAGCTGGAACATCTCGACGCGGTCGAGCTCAGTGCCATTGATCCGCGCCTCACAGAGGATGTAAGGGCCTGTCTCACCCTTGATGCTGCGGTGGCCGCCCGCAGCGGTTTCGGCGGCACGGCGCCAGCGCGCGTGGCCGAGCAGATCGCCCGCTTCCGCATCTGGCTTGCAGCTTTTGAAGATTGGACGCGCGGAGCGCAGAGATGACCAGCGCAGTCGGAATTGGAATAGGCCGGGATCTTGCCGGGGTCGCCGGCCTGAAGCTCGTGCCGCGCCGCTATTACGGGCGCTGGGTCGCGGCGGCGCTGATCATCCTGGTGCTGGCCTGGATCATCAAGGCCTTCGCCGAAGGCCAGATCGACTGGAAGGTCGTCGGGCAGTTCTTCACGGCTCCGGCCATTCTCGCCGGCCTCGTCAACACCATCATCATGACCGTCTGCGCCATGGCGCTCGGCATCGCGCTCGGCGTGATCTTCGCGATCATGTACATGTCGCCGAACCCGGTGCTGCGCGGCGTCGCGCTGTTCTACATCTGGTTCTTCCGCGGCACGCCGCTGCTGCTGCAGCTCCTGCTCTGGTTCAACCTGGCGCTGGTCTTCCCGACCATCGGCATTCCCGGCGTCATCGAATGGCGCACCATCGACGTGATCGGGCCGTTCATGGCGACCCTGCTCGGCCTCGGCATGAACCAGGGCGCCTACACGGCGGAAGTCGTGCGCGGCGGCATCCTCTCGGTCGATGTCGGCCAGACGGAAGCTGCCAAGTCGATCGGCATGACCCGGCTGACGACCTTGCGCCGGATCGTGCTGCCGCAGGCGATGCGGGTGATCATCCCGCCGGTCGGCAACGAGGTGATCAGCATGGTCAAGCTGACCTCGATCGCCAGCGTGATCCAGTTCTCCGAGATCCTGCGCAACGCGCAGACGATCTACTATGCCAATGCCCGCGTCATCGAACTGCTGATCGTCGCCGCCGGCTGGTACCTGATCGTCGTCACGCTCCTGCAGATCGGCCAGTTCTTCCTGGAGCGCCATTTCTCCAAGGGCCGCGGCGACCGCCGCGCCAAAGTCCAGGTCGCCGAGGAGGCCGGGGCATGAGCGCTGCCGCGAAGGACGCCATCGTCACCGCCGCCAACGTCACCAAGCGCTTCGGTGAATTGCGGGCGCTGAACGATGTCTCGCTGACCATCGCGCCGGGCGCCGTGCAGTGCATCATCGGGCCGTCCGGCTCCGGCAAGAGCACGCTTCTGCGCTGCATCAACCAGCTCGAAAAGATCGACCAGGGCGCGATCTGGGTCGATGGCGAACTGATCGGCTACCGGATCAAGGGCGACGAACTGCACGAGCTGAGCGATGCCGAGATCGCCCGGCAGCGCCTTGCGACCGGCATGGTCTTCCAGCGCTTCAACCTGTTCAACCACATGACGGTGCTGGAGAACATCATCGAGGGCCCGGTTACGGTGCTGAAGCGGCCGCGACAGGAAGCGGTGGCCGAGGCCGAGAAGCTGCTCGCCCGCGTCGGCCTCTCGGAGAAGCGCAACTCCTACCCGATCGAGCTTTCGGGCGGCCAGCAGCAGCGCATCGCGATCGCCCGGGCGCTCGCGATGAAGCCGAAGCTGATGCTGTTCGACGAGCCGACTTCGGCGCTCGATCCCGAGCTCGTCGGCGAGGTGCTCGCGGTGATGCGGGATCTCGCCGCCAGCGGCATGACGATGATCGTCGTCACCCATGAACTCGGCTTCGCCCGCGAGGTCGCCAGCGACGTCATCTTCATGGACAAGGGCGAGATCGTCGAGCGCGGCCATCCGCAGCAGGTGCTGGTCGCGCCGCAGCAGGCCAGAACCCGCGACTTCATCGCCGCCGTCCTCAAGTGAATTCAAGCCAGGCCAGTTCGGCCTGAGAAAACAGGGAGATCACCATGCTTCGCCTTTCTCTCGCAGCCGCGCTCGTCGCCGGCACCGCGCTCGCCGCCCAGGCCCAGGCCCTGCCGGACCGCATCAAGAATGCCGGCAAGATCGTCATCGCGACCCAGCCGAACTACGCGCCGATCGTCTACAAGGACCCGGCGACCAACACGATGACCGGCTTCGACTACGAGCTCGGCGAGGCGATCGCCAAGGAACTCGGCGTCAAGGCCGAGTGGCAGGAGACCGCCTTCGCCCAGATGCTGCCCTCGCTGCAGACCGGGCGCGTCGACATGGTGATGGCCGGAATGAGCGACCTGCCGGCCCGTCGCGAGACCGCCGATTTCGTCAACTATCTCGTGTCTGGCGCGCAGTTCTACACGGTGACCGCGCTCGCCGGCTCGATCAAGACGCCCGAGGACCTCTGCGGCAAGACCGTCGGCGCCAGCCGCTCGACCAACTGGCCCCGCCAGATCGGCGAGTGGAGCGAGGCCAACTGCGTCGCCAAGGGCAAGCCGGCGATCAACGTCGTCGGCACCGAAGGCTCGGTCGATGCCCGCACCCAGCTCAAGACGCAGCGCCTGCAGGGCGGCGTCCAGGGCAGCGAGACGATGAGCCACAACCAGAAGCTCGAGCCCAACACCTATGTGGTGCTCGGCACGCCCTTCACCCGTTCGCTGGCCGGCATCCCGTTCCCGAAGACGGCCGAGGGCGGCCAGCTGCGCGATGCGGTCAAGGGCGCGCTGGAGCGCCTGCAGGCGAACGGCACCTATGACGCGCTGATTGCCAAGTACGGCCTGCCGGACAACACCCTGAAGCCGATCTCGGTCAACAAGGGCGAGTGAGCGACGGCATCGGCGGGCCGGGGTTCGGCTCGCCAACCTGCTCTGAATGAGGGAGCGGCGCTGACGGGCGCCGCTCTTTCTGTTATACGGTCTGTACAACGCGAACCCCGGAGCAGGCGATGAACAAGCCCGAAAAGCCCGCCGGCGAGCAGGCCATGGTCCTGCAGGTCCGCAAGATCGGCAACTCGGTCGGCATCATCCTGCCGAAGGAATTGCTGGCGCGGCTGAAGCTGGCGGAAGGCGACAAGCTGACGGTGGTCGAGCAGCCGGAAGGCGCATTCAAGCTGACACCGCATGACGATCTGCACGAGCGCACCATGGCGATCGCACGCAAGGCGATGAAGCAGTACGCCAATGCGTTGCGCGAGCTGGCGAAATGACCGAGCCGCTCTGGCTCACTTCCGACGTCGTCGCAGATATCCATTCCGAGCAACTGGCGCTCTTCGGCGGCCCCGACGGCATTCGCGACCTGGGGTTGCTGGAATCCGCCCTGGCACGTCCGCTCAACCGGTTCGCCTATGGCGAGAGGGATCTCGCTGTTCTGGCTGCTGCCTATGCGTTCGGGATCGCCAGGAACCATCCGTTCGTTGATGGCAATAAGCGGGTCTCGCTGCTGACGCTGATCATCTTCCTTCGGCTGAACGGGATCGCGTTTGCGCCCAGCGAAGCCGACGCGGCTGCGATCATCCTTGCTCTCGCCGCGGGCGAAGTCGACGAAGAGGGGCTGTCGCGCTGGATTCGCGACAACTGGCCAAAGGATACTCCTGCATGAAGACGCCGATCTGGGTCGAGGCCGCGATCAACGGCCCCTGGGGCAAGGAGCGCCAGCCCGGCATCCCGATCGCGATCGAGGAGATCGTCGCCGACGGGATCGCGGTCGTCGAGGCCGGGGCGGCGATCGTCCATCTGCATGTCTACGACGTCGAGACCGGCCGTCAGCGCGACGACTGGCAGCTCTACGCCCGGGCGATCGAGGGGATCAGGGCAAAGGTCGACGCCATCGTCTACCCGACCATCCCGATCATGGGCTCTGGCTACGCCGGCGACATGCACGGGTCCGGCCGTTACACGCATCTTGAGGAGCTTGCGAAGCGCGGCCTCGTCGAATGGGGCGTGCTCGATCCCGGCTCCTGCAACTGGATGACCTATGCCGGCATGCCCGAGGGCGAGGCCGGCTTCATCTACCAGAATCCGGGCGAGCATATCCGCGAGGGCATGGAGGTGGCGCAACGCCACAAGGTCCATCCGAGCTTTGCGATCTACGAGCCGGGCTTCACCCGGCTCGGCGCTGGGCTGGCCAAGGCCTATCCGGGCATGCCGATGCCGATCTACCGGCTCATGTTTTCCGATGCCTTCGCCTGGGGCTTTCCGCCAAAGCTCTTCGGACTCGAGGCGCATCTTGCCCTGCTCGATGAATGCGCGCCCGGCGCTCCGGTGATGATCGCCGGGCTCGGCGTCGAGCTTGGCGAGCTGATCCCGCACGCGGTCGCGCGCGGCGTCCATGTCCGCGCCGGGCTGGAGGATGCGCATTTCGGCGAGACGCGCAGCAATCGCGCCTTGATCGCGGAGCTGGTGGCGCGCGTCGAGGCGGCGGGAGGCCGGCCGGCGAGCGCCGATGAGGTCCGCGCCGACCTCAAGGCGCGGCGCTGATCGCCTCGACCAGCTCGGTCAGGATCGCGACGCCGCGCTCGATCTCGTGGGGCTCGACGCTGGCGTAGCCGATGACGAGGCCGGCCATGTCCGGCCGGGCGGCGGTCTCGGGAGCCATGTAGAGCGGGCCGATCGGGTAGACGCCGATGCCGCACTCCCGACCCCGTGCGACGAAGGCGAGTTCGTCCGCTGCCGTGATGTCGCGGAACCAGACCACGACATGCAGGCCGGCATCGGCGCCGGCGACGACGACGCGGTCGCCGAGCCGGCGGGCGAGGGCCGCCAGCAAGGTCGCGCGCCGCTCGGCATTGCGCCTGCGGCTGCGGCGGACATGGCGCTCATAGGCGCCGCTTTCGAGCAGGATCGTCAGCGCGTGCTGCTCGAGCCCGGGTGCGTGGCGATCGGCCAGCGCCTTAGCGGTGGTGAAGACCGGGGCGAGCGCCGGTGGCAGCACGAGATAGCCGAGCCGGATCGTCGGCGAGAGCGCCTTTGAGACGGTGCCGAGATAGATGATCTCGCTGCCCTCGGCGAGCGCGTGAAGCGGCGGGACCGGTGCGATGTCGTAGCGGTACTCGCTGTCGTAG
Organism: Allobosea rubneri; assembly: GCF_032464875.1. NCBI lineage: Bacteria > Pseudomonadati > Pseudomonadota > Alphaproteobacteria > Hyphomicrobiales > Alloboseaceae > Allobosea > Allobosea rubneri. The sequence continues at coordinate 47,838 of NZ_JAWDID010000017.1, read as the reverse complement.
TCGTCCTCGATCACGCAGGCGCCGCAGCTTCGCGCCCAGGCGAGCAGTTCGAGCCGGCGGGCAACCGGCATCACCCCGCCGAGCGGGTACTGGTGCGAGGGCGTGACATAGGCGAGCCGGGCGGACAGCGTGGCGAGACGGTCGGTCCTCAACCCTTCCTGGTCGGCCTCGACCGGGATGGCGATGCCGCCTGCCGCGGCGAAGACCTGCCGCGCCATGCCATAGCAGGGGTCCTCGACGACGAAGCTCTCGCCGGGTTCGAGCAGCAGCCGGGCGCAGAGGTCGAGCCCCTGCTGCGAGCCGTTGACGATGACGATCTGCTCCATCTCGCAGCGCAGGCTGCGGGCGCGCCAGAGATAGGCTTGAAGGGCTTTGCGCAACTCGTCTGCGCCGGCCGGCGCGTCATAGCTCAGCCGCCGCGGCCGCCGGCTCGCTGCCATGGCGACGGCCCGCTTCCAAATATCGGCTGGAAAGTCGGTCGAGGCGAGATCGCCATAGCGGAAGTCGGCGACAAGCCCGGAAGGTGCCTGCGGGCGCCCCGGAAGGACCGTCGCAGCGACGCGTTCGCCGAAGCGAGACAGAGTTGGCCTCGCCTCGCTCGCGCCTGTGTTGGGCGCTTCCGGCTTGGCTGCTGTCGGCAGCGCGGCGACGCGAGCGCGGGCGCCCTGGCGGCCGGTGATGAAGCCTTCCGAATGAAGCTGCTCATAGGCGGCCGTCACGGTGGTGCGGGATACGCCGAGCTCGGTGGCGAGCGCGCGGGTCGAGGGCAGGGCGGCGCCCGGGCGGTAGACGCCGGTGCCAATCTGCGCCTTCAGCGCGGCGTAGATGCCCCGCGCGCTCTGCGGTCGAGCCGTTGTCACATCATGACCTTGCATAACTGGACCAGATAGAAATCCATAAACTGGCCATTTCAAGCGGTCCAGTATGAGCTTACCGTAGAGGCGATCAACAGGACCTGCCATGTACACGCCCCCGGCCTTTCGCGAAGACGACACCGCCGTGCTCCACGCGCTGATGCGCGCGGCGCGGCTCTGCAATTTCGTGACCGCGACGGCCGAAGGGCTGATGGCGACGCCGCTGCCATTGTTCCTCGACGAGGGCGAGGGCGAGTTCGGCACGCTCTACGGGCATCTGGCCCGGGCCAACCGGCAATGGCAGGCGCCGGTGCTGGGCGAGGCTATGGCGATTTTCATGGGGCCGGACGCCTATGTCACGCCGAGCTGGTATGCGGCCAAGCGCGAGCACGGCAAGGTCGTCCCGACCTGGAACTATGTCGTGGTGCAGGCCTCCGGGCCGGTCGAGTTCTTCGACGATCCGGCGCGCCTGCGCGAGGTGGTGACGCGCCTGACGGATTTGCACGAGCGGCCCCGCGTCGAAGCCTGGGCGGTGTCGGATGCGCCGGAGGCCTTCGTTGCGGCGCAACTGCGCGGCATCGTCGGATTGCGCATGCCGGTCACCCGGCTGATGGGCAAGCGCAAGATGAGCCAGAACCGCAGCGCAGAGGATCGGGCCGGCGTCGCCGCGGGCCTGCGGCAGGGCGAGCGCGCCAGCGACCATGTCGTGGCCGAGTTGGTGGCGGAGGAAGGCGCGTCATGAACATCGCGACATGGGTCCCGGGCGACCTCGCAGCCCGTTTCGGCCCGGATCCCGAGGCGATGTTCAGGCAGAACCTGGCGTCGGTGCGGGAGCGGATCGACGCCGCCTGCCGGCGGGCCGGGCGCGATCCGGAATCGGTGCGGCTGCTGCCGATCAGCAAGACCGTGCCGGCGCAGATGCTGCGGCACGCCTTCGCCGCCGGCATCGACCGGTTCGGCGAGAACAAGATCCAGGAGGCGCAGGCCAAGCAGGAGGCGCTCGCCGACCTGCCGGTGGCGTGGAGCATCGTCGGCCATCTGCAGAGCAACAAGGTCCGTCAGCTGACGCGCTTCGCCGTCGAGTTCCATGCGCTGGACAGCCTGAAGCTGGCGGCGCTGCTCGATGCCCGGCTGGCGGCGGAAGGGCGCAGCCTCGACGTCTACGTCCAGGTCAACACCTCGGGCGAGGAGAGCAAGTACGGACTGCAGCCCGACGCCTTGCGGGCCTTCGTCGAAGCGTTGCCGGACTTCCCGAGGCTCCGGCCGCGTGGGTTGATGACGCTGGCGCTGTTCAGCGACGAGATGGAGCGGGTTCGGCCGTGCTTTCGCCTGCTGCGCCGGCTGCGCGACGAGGCGGTGAAGCTGCATCCGGGCCTCAGCGAGCTGTCCATGGGCATGTCCGGCGATTTCGAGGCGGCGATCGAGGAGGGCGCCGACGTCGTCCGGGTCGGGCAGGCGATCTTCGGCAAGCGCCCGACTGCGAACGGGCTCTACTGGCCCGGGCTGGCGCCGGGCTGAGAGAGGGCGAGGGCTGGAGCTTGGCCGGGGCGGCACCTACATTGGCCGGACAAGCCCGCTCAGGCCCAACGAGACCCGATGTCCGAACGCGATAGCGAAGCCAACCGATTCTCTGCCCGCGCGGCACGCTATGCCCGTGTCGGCGCCAATGTCGGCGGGGTCGCGGCGCGGATCGCGGGCACGAAGCTGTTCGGGCTCGAGGGGCGCAATGCGACCAATGCCGAGGCGCTGGCCAAGGCGCTCGGCGGCCTGAAGGGGCCGCTGATGAAGGTGGCGCAGCTCGTCGCGACGATTCCGGACGTCGTGCCGCCCGAATACGCCGCCGAGCTGCAGAAGCTGCAATCGGAGGCGCCGCCGATGGGCGCGGCCTTCGTCAAGCGCCGCATGCAGGCCGAGCTTGGCGCCAATTGGCGCGAGCGCTTTCGCGAGTTCGAGCTGAAGCCGGCGGCGGCGGCCTCGCTCGGCCAGGTCCACCGCGCGACCTCGCTCGATGGCGCGCCTTTGGCCTGCAAGCTGCAATATCCCGACATGGAATCGGCGGTCGAGGCCGATATCGCCCAGCTCGAAATCCTGTTCGGGCTGCACCGGCGCATGGGTGCGGTGATCGACACAAGCGAGATCGCCAAGGAGATCAGCGCCCGCGTCCGCGAGGAACTGGATTATCGGCGCGAGGCGAAGCACGCGGCGCTCTATCAAAACATGCTCGCCGAGACGCCGGAAGTGCGGGTGCCGGGCGTGGTGGCGGAGCTTTCGACGCGTCGGCTGCTGACGATGCGCTGGCTCGACGGCGACAAGATTCTCGCCCACAAGCAGGCGAGCCAGGTGGTCCGGGACCGGATCTCGACGGCGATGTTCCGGGCCTGGTGGCGGCCGTTCAGCCATCACGGCGTGATCCATGGCGACCCGCATCTCGGGAACTACACGGTCTTTCAGGAGGCCGGCGAGCCGAAGGGCATCAACCTGCTCGACTATGGCTGCATCCGGATCTTCCCGCCGAGCTTCGTCGGCGGCGTGGTCGACCTCTATCGCGGCCTGCTGGAGGGCGACGAGGCACGCGTCGTCCATGCCTACGAGGTCTGGGGCTTCAAGGGGCTGACCAAGGAGCTGATAGACACGCTGAACATCTGGGCGCGCTTCATCTACGGGCCGCTGCTCGAAGACCGCACCCGCCGCATCGCCGAGGGCGTCAGCCCGGCGGAGTACGGCCGCAAGCAGGCCTTCCAGGTCCATAGCGCACTCAAGGCTCGCGGGCCGGTGACGGTGCCGCGCGAATTCGTCTTCATGGACCGCGCTGCGATCGGCCTTGGCGGCGTCTTCCTGCATCTCGACGCAGAGCTGAATTTCCACCGGCTGTTCGAGCAGGAGATCGAGGATTTCAGCGTCGCGCGGGTTGCCGGCGCGCAGGCTGCGGCCCTCTCCGCAGCGGGACTGGCCGGCGCCTGAGCACCTGCGCCATAATGCCTCATGTCGGCACAAGCTTCCTGCGGTGCGGCCGAGGGGGCGGAGATGGGCGGGCAGGGGGCGAAGGCCGAGGCGAAGGCCGGCAGCGAGCGACGGCGCTACGAGTTATTCGTGCGGCGCGGCACGAGCGGCTTCGTGCTGAAGCAGAGCGTTGAAGGCGTCGGGCTCGACGGTGACCTCCTGTTCTGGAGCACGCCGCAGGGCGAGGTCGCCAGGCCGCTCTCCGAGATTTCCGGCGTGCATCTGTCGACGGGGCATATCCCTCGACACGGCGATTTCGGTGCCTGCTCGATCGCATTCGTAGGGGCGCCGCCGCTGATCGTCAGCTCCAACACCGCCTATGGCTATGCCGATGAGGCGCGCAACCGGATCTATCGCGCCTTCCTCGAGGACCTGCACGCGACGCTTGCCGCACGCATGCCCGGCAAGGTGCGCTATTCCTCCGGGGTCAGCGAGGCGCGCTTCGCCTTCATCCAGGTGATGCTCATCGTCATGGGTCTGCTGATGGTCGCCCTGCCGGTCGTGCTGCTGGCGATGACCGGCGAGCTGAGCATGCTCTGGGTGATCTTCGTCGGAGTGGGCTTCGTCTGGGGCTATTTCGGCTGGGTGCAGAAGAACGCGCCGCGAACCTACGAACCGGACCGGATTCCGCCTGAACTGATGCCTTGAGCGCGGCCGGCCGTGCCCCGCGCCATCGGATGTTCTGACGCTACGTCGGCTTCGTCCTGCAGTTGCCTAGCAATGAGGCGGGCGACATGGTGTCATGCGTTGCCATCGGCTGCGCCAGTGCGCTACAGGGCAACAGGATTTTCATAGAGCAGGGACCATTTTTCATGGCCGACCACGGACATCACGCCGCAGACATTCCGCAGATGGACTATGCGGAGCATGAAGGCACCTATCATGGCTTCGTGCGCTTCGCCGAGATCGCCACGATTGCCTGCCTCGCCATCGTCACCGCGCTCGCCGTGGGCGGCACCAAGCATGCCTGGGGAACCGCGATCGTCGGGACCTTGCTCACGCTCGTCGGCACCGGCATCGGCATTGCCGCGCCGTCGGTGGGTTGGCGCGCACCCGCCGTGCCCTTCGCCCTGATGCTGCTCGCGCTCCTCCTCCTGTAAAGCCTGAAAGGCTCGGCCTCCCCATGCGCATTGCTGTCCCCGCGGAAACGCAAGGGGCGGAGACCCGCGTCGCCGCGACGCCGGAAACCGTCCGCAAGTTCATCGGCCTCGGTGCCGAGGTCGTGGTCGAGAAAGGTGCCGGCACTGCTTCCGGCATCAGCGATGCGGAGTACGAGGCGGCCGGCGCCAAAATCGCCGCAAGCGCCGCTGAGGCACTGGCCGGGGCGGAAATCGTCCTGAAGGTGCGACGCCCGGGCGAGGCCGAGATCGCCGGCCTGCCCACGGGCGCGCTCGTCGTCGGGATCATGGACCCCTATGGCAGCGAGCCGCAGGTCGACGCCCTGGCCAAGGCCAATGTCGCCGCCTTCGCCATGGAGTTCATGCCGCGCATCACGCGCGCGCAGGTGATGGACGTTCTGTCCTCGCAGGCGAACCTCGCGGGCTACCGTGCCGTGGTCGACGCCGCGGCCGAATATGGCCGGGCGCTGCCGATGATGATGACCGCGGCCGGCACCGTGCCGGCGGCGAAGATCTTCATCATGGGCGTCGGCGTCGCCGGGCTTCAGGCGATCGCCACCGCCCGCCGCATGGGCGCGATCGTCACCGCGACCGACGTGCGCCCCGCCACTAAGGAACAGGTCGAATCGCTCGGCGCCAAGTTCCTCGCGGTCGAGGACGACGAGTTCAAGCAGGCGCAGACGGCCGGCGGCTACGCCAAGGAAATGTCCAAGGAATACCAGGCCAAGCAGGCCGAGCTGACGGCGAGCCACATCGCCAAGCAGGACATCGTCATCACCACCGCCCTGATTCCCGGACGGCCGGCGCCCAAGCTGATCTCGGCCGCCATGGTCGAGAGCATGAAGGCGGGGTCGGTCATCGTCGACCTCGCGGTCGAGCGCGGCGGCAATTGCGAACTTGCCAAGCCCGGCGAGACCGTGGCGACGGCCAACGGCGTCAAGATCGTCGGCCATCTCAACGTACCCGGCCGGCTGCCTGCGACCTCGTCCAGCCTCTATGCCAAGAACCTCTTCGCCTTCGTCGAGACCCTGATCGACAAGAAGGAGAGGAAGCTCGCGGTGAACTGGGACGACGAGCTGGTCAAGGCGACCTGCCTGACCAGGGACGGCGCCGTCATCCATCCGAATTTCGCGCCCAAGGCCTGAGCGGCCGACCAGGGAGTGTCACATCATGGCTAATCCGACCCCCGAACAGGCGCTCGAACAGGCCCGCTCGGCCGCCGCGCTTGCCAAGCAGGCCGCCGAGCTCGCCGAGAAGTACGCCGAGCAGGCGGCCCATGCGGCCGGCGCCGCGACCGGCGTCGACCCGACGGTCTTCCGCCTCGCCATCTTCGTCCTCGCCGTCTTCGTCGGCTACTATGTGGTCTGGTCGGTGACGCCGGCCCTGCATACCCCGCTGATGTCGGTCACCAACGCCATCTCCTCGGTCATCGTCGTCGGCGCGCTGCTCGCCGTCGGTGTCCAGGCGGCGCCCGCCTTGGGCGACGGGCCGCTCTGGGCCAAGGTGTTCGGCTTCATCGCCCTGGTGCTCGCCTCGGTGAACATCTTCGGCGGCTTCCTCGTCACCGAGCGGATGCTCGCGATGTACAAGAAGAAGGGCTGAGCGCATGGCCGCGAACCTCTCCGCCCTGCTTTACATCGTCTCGGGCGTCCTCTTCATCATGGCCCTGCGGGGGCTGTCGCATCCGACGACCTCGCGCCAGGGCAACCGCTACGGCATGATCGGCATGACGATCGCCGTGCTGACCACGGTGATCTTCTATCCGCCGGCCGGCTTCTCCGGCTGGCTGCTCGTCATCCTCGGCATCGCCATCGGCGGCGGCTTCGGCGCCTATATGGCCAAGCGCGTGCAGATGACGCAGATGCCGCAGCTCGTCGCCTTCTTCCACTCGCTGGTCGGTCTCGCCGCCGTGCTGGTGGCGGCGGCGGCCCTCTATGCGCCGGAAGCGTTCGGCATCGGTCAGGTCGGCAAGATCAAGGGCGCCAGCCTGTTCGAGATGGGTCTCGGCGTCGCGATCGGCGCGATCACCTTCACCGGCTCGATCATCGCCTTCCTCAAGCTCGACGGGCGGATGAGCGGCAAGCCGATCATGCTGCCGCAGCGCCATGCCATCAATATCGGCCTCGGCATTGCGCTCTTCGTGCTGCTGATGGCCTTCCTGAAGACCGAGTACCATGGCGTCTTCTGGTTGATCGTGCTGGTCTCCTTCGCGCTCGGCATCCTGCTGATCATCCCGATCGGCGGCGCGGACATGCCGGTCGTCGTCTCGATGCTGAACTCCTATTCCGGCTGGGCAGCAGCGGGCATCGGATTCACCCTCGGCAACATGGCGCTGATCATCACCGGCGCGCTGGTCGGCTCCTCCGGCGCGATCCTGTCCTACATCATGTGCAAGGCGATGAACCGGAGCTTCATCTCCGTCATCCTCGGCGGCTTCGGTGGCGACGACGCCGCGGCCGGCGCAGGTGGCGCGGTCGAGGCGCGTCCGGTCAAGCAGGGCTCGCCGGACGACGCCGCCTACATCATGAAGAATGCCGGCAAGGTCCTGATCGTGCCGGGCTACGGCATGGCGGTGGCGCAAGCCCAGCACGCGCTGCGCGAGATGGCCGACCTCCTCAAGAAGGAGGGTGTCGAGGTCAAGTACGCGATCCACCCGGTGGCGGGCCGCATGCCGGGCCATATGAACGTGCTGCTGGCCGAGGCCAACGTGCCCTATGACGAGGTCTTCGAGCTCGAGGACATCAACTCGGAATTCGGCCAGGCCGACGTCGCCTTCGTCATCGGCGCCAACGACGTCACCAACCCCGCCGCGAAGACCGACAAGACCTCGCCGATCTACGGCATGCCGATCCTCGACGTCGAGAAGGCCAAGACCGTGCTGTTCATCAAGCGCGGCATGGCGGCCGGCTATGCCGGCGTCGAGAACGAGCTGTTCTTCCGGCCCAATACGATGATGCTGTTCGGCGACGCCAAGAAGGTCACCGACGAGATCGTCAAGGCGATGGCGCACTGAGCCGCCTGCCATAGCAATGTCGCAAAGGGCCGGCTTCGATGCCGGCCCTTTTTTGTTGGAAACTCCATGTCTGAATTGCCGATCCGCCCTTTCGAGCCAGAGGACCGCGAGGCGGTCGTCGCGCTGCATTGGGAACTCAACCGCCATGAGCAGACCGTATCCGGCGACCGGGCGCTCGACCGAGAGGCAGCCGAGGCCTGCCTCGCCGATGACGAGAAGCAGATGGCCGAGCGCGGCGGCATCGCGCTGGTCGCGCTGATCGACGGCGCGGTCGCCGGCTATGTCTGCTGCGTCCTCGCCGATGGCGGGCCGTTCCTGCGCGCCGATCTGCGCCGCCAGGCCTATGTCACGACCCTTGTGGTCGGCGAGGCTTTTCGCGGGCGCCGCGTCGCCACTGCTTTGCTCGGCGAGGCGGAGCGTTATGCGCGCGGACAGGGCGTCGCGGCGCTGGGCGTCGGCGTGCTCGCCGGCAATGCGGGCGCCGAGCGGCTCTACCAGGGCTTCGGCTTCCAGCCGCACGCCGTCGAAATGGTCAAGCGGCTGCGATGAGGCGGTTCTTCGTCGTCACCACGCTCGCTCTGGGGGTCGCCTATGCCGGCGTGCTGGGGCTGCTCTACGTCAAGCAGCGCGACCTGCTCTATCCACGCAATCCGGCGCGGGCTGAGGTCGCTGCGGCCAATCTGCCCGGCGTCGAGGAAGTCCGGCTGACCACGGCGGATGGCGAGACGCTGATCGCCTGGGTGGTGCCGCCGCGCGAGGGCAAGCCCGTGCTGCTGTTCTTCCATGGCAATGCCGGCAATTTCGGCCCGGGGCGGCAGGCCCGGTTCAGGGCGCTGACTGAGGACGGCACCGGGCTGTTCGCGGTGAACTATCGCGGCTATGGCGGCTCGACGGGCGCGCCGAGCGAGGCGGGGCTCGAGCAGGACGCACTTGCCGCCTATGACGCCGCCATGGCCCGCTTCGGAGCCGACAGGCTGGTCGGATATGGCGAGTCGCTGGGTACAGGTGTGGTGCTCAGGCTCGCCGCCAGCAAGCCGCTCAGGGCCGTGATCCTCGAGGCGCCCTACATGTCGACCGCCGCGGTGGCGCAGCAGATCTATCCCTATGTGCCGGTCGCCCTGCTGATGCATGACCAGTTCCGCTCGGATCTTGCGATCGGCAAGGTGCGCGGGCCGGTGCTGTTCCTGCATGGCGTGCGCGACACGGTCATTCCCTATAGCCAGGGCGAGGCGCTGTTTGCGCTGGCGAGCGCGCCGAAGCGCTTCGTCCGCTTCCCGGAAGGGAATCACGGAAATCTGGTGTCGCAGGGGGCAGTGCCCGAAATCCGGCGCTTCCTCGCCGATCAGGCGGCGGGCGCGCTGCCGGCGAGCGACGTGATTCTGGCGACGCAGGAAGCGCCGCGGCAGTAGGAAGCAGTTTGCGGGGAATTGCGCCGCGCCAACCATCCTCTTGGAATGGCAGGCCGGAAAGGCATTTCTGGTTGCCCGGCCGGAGGTTCCGACCGGGCAGGGTCGCTCACATCCGGAACACGCCGCCGCCGCCGAGACGAGCCTGGCCGGCGCGGGCCGTCTGGTTGTTGCCGTCGAGGCCGAGCGCGCGCTGATAGGCCTCGCTCGCCTCGGTCTTCTTGCCGAGCTTCTCGAAGGCGAAGCCGCGGCCGGCCCAGGCCTCGGCATTGCGGTTGTCGACGTTGAGGGCGGCGGTGAAGTCCTCCAGCGCCGATTCGTACTTGCCGAGCGCGTTCAGGCTCTGGCCGCGGGCGATGTAGGGCGGGGCGTTGTAGGGGTTGCGGTCGATCACCGAGTCGAAGTCGGTGACGGCGTGCTGGTGCTGGCCTTCCTTCTGGTAGACCAGCCCGCGGGCATGGAAGGTCTCGGCGGATTCGGGATTGAGGCGAATCGCGGTGTTGAGGTCGGCCAGCGCCTGCTGGCTGTTGCCCTGGGCGCGCAGCAGATTGGCGCGGCCGACATAGGCTGGGCCGTAATTCGGATTGGCGGTGGTGGCGCGGGTGAAGTCCTGCAGCGCCGCGTCGTTGCGGCCGGTCTGGCGCAGGGCGAGCGCCCGGTTGGTGAAGGCCGGGGCGAAGTTCGGGTCTAGCTGGGTCGCCTTGCTGAAATCGGAGATCGCGTCCGAATAGCGGCCGATGCGGGCATAAGCGGCGCCGCGGGTGTTGTAGGCCTGCGGGTCGTTCGGGTTGCGGTTGATGACCTCGGTCAACGAGCCGATGTTGACGCTGGCGTTTTCCGTGTTCTCGGTCTGCAGTTCGGCGATCCCGGCACCGGAGTTCATGCTGACCGTGTCGCAGCCGGCGAGCGCGGCGGCGAGGCCAAGCGCGGTCAGCCAGTTCCTGCCTCGGAAGATGCTCTGTCTCATCGCTCTCGGTCTTGCCCCTTTTCGTAGCGCCAGCTGACGGCGAAACGTTCGTCTCCGATCAAACGCCTAAAGCGTGACAACTTTTGGTTAATGAGGCCGGAAAAAGCAACGACGCCCGCAAAGGTGGGCGGGCGTCGGGCATCATGGAACTGGTTTGCCTGTCAGGGCAGGGCGGCGCGGGATGGTGCGCTGCTCAGGGGCGCTTCGGCTTCACCGGCGCGGGCAGCAGGCCCTCGCGCTGGAGCTTCTTGCGCATCAGCTTGCGGGCGCGGCGAACAGCCTCGGCCTTCTCGCGTGCCTTCTTCTCGGAGGGCTTCTCGTAATGGCCGCGAAGCTTCATCTCGCGGAAGACGCCCTCACGCTGCAACTTCTTCTTCAGTGCGCGGAGAGCCTGGTCGACATTATTGTCCCGAACGAGAATCTGCACGTCTTTGGTCCGTGGTTTACTGGTTGGCCTGGATCGGCGACGGTGCCCCCTCAAGGAAAAACCGCCTAGAAGGCCGTGCGGATATCAGAATTCCGGCACCCTGTCCACGCCGCAGAGCGGCGCGAAACATGCGATTACGTCGATATTCGCGGGAGTAGCGGCTGGTCCGCTCAGTCACCCTGGGGAAGGACGCGCGTGACATGCCCCATCTTGCGGCCGGGCCTGGCCTCGCGCTTGCCGTAGAGGTGCAGATGAGCGTTCGGCTCGGCCAGGATGGCACGCCAGTCATGGACGCGGTCGCCGATCAGGTTTTCCATCGTGACCGTTCCACGCCGGGTCGCAGCGCCGAGCGGAAAGCCGCAGACGGCGCGGACATGCTGGTGGAATTGCGAGGTCTGCGCGCCCTCGCTGGTCCAGTGGCCGGAATTATGGACGCGCGGGGCGATCTCGTTGACGACGACCTGCTCGCCCGCGGCGTCCTCGACGATGAAGAACTCGACAGCGAAGACGCCGACATAGGCCAGCGCCTCGCCGATGCGCCTTGCCGCGTCTATCGCTGCAGCGCTCGCCACGGCGCCGATCCGCGCAGGAACGCGGGTCAGCGCCAGGATATGGTCGCGATGCTCGTTCTCGCAGACGTCGAAGGCGGCGAAGCTGCCATCGCTGCCGCGCGCCGCAACGACTGAGATCTCGCGGGCGAAGCTGACGAAACCTTCGAGGATCGCCGGGAAATGGCCGATCTCCTCCCAGGCCTGCATAAGGTCGGTGTCGGCGGTGATCTTGACCTGGCCCTTGCCGTCATAGCCGAAGCGGCGGGTCTTCAGCACGCTGGGGCGGCCGAGCGCGGCGACGGCCTGCTCGAGATCGCCCAGCGAATCGACCTGGCGGAAAGGCGCGACGGCGAGGCCGAGCTCGGAGACGAAGCGCTTCTCGCTGAGCCGGTCCTGCGTCACGGCCAGCGCCCGGGCGCCGGGATGCAGCGGCGTGCGCGCGGCGAGGAAGGCAGCGGTTGCGGCCGGGACATTCTCGAATTCGTAGGTCACCACGTCGACGGCATCGGCAAAGGCCGCCAGCGCCGCCTCGTCCTCATAGGCGCCGATGGTGTGGCGGGCCGCGACCTCATAGGCCGGGCTGTCGGGCTCGGGCGCGAAGATATGGGCGCGCAAGCCGAGATCGGCCGCTGCCAGCGCCATCATCCGGGCGAGCTGGCCGCCGCCGAGGATGCCGAGCACGGCGCCCGGCGCAAGGCCAGTGGGATCGGGCCGGCTCATTGGCCGTCTACCGGCTGGAGTGCGACCGCCTCACTCTGGCGCTTTCGCCAGGCATCGAGACGCTCCGCGAGGGGGGCGTCGTTGAGGGCCAGAACGGCGGCGGCGAGGAGTGCGGCGTTGACGGCGCCGGCACGGCCGATTGCGAGGGTGCCGACCGGGATGCCGGCGGGCATCTGGACGATGGAGAGCAGGCTGTCCTGTCCGGAAAGCGCCTTGGATTCGACCGGCACGCCGAAGACCGGCAGCGGTGTCAGGGACGCCGTCATGCCGGGCAGATGCGCGGCGCCGCCGGCCCCGGCGATCACGACCTTGTAACCCTTGGCCTTGGCGCCCTTGGCGAAGTCGAACAGGCGCTCCGGCGTGCGATGCGCCGAGACGATCAGCGCCTCATGGCCGATGCCGAGCGCCGACAGCGTCTCGGCGGCGTGACACATTGTCGCCCAGTCGGACTGGCTGCCCATGATGAGGGCGACGGGAGGGGTCGGCTCGGCCATGAAATGCTCGCTTCCCGGAGGGGAGGGGAAGGGGGCGATCTAGACCGGCGGGGCCGCTGCAAGCAAGGGCGGAATCGGCGCCAGGGCCGATTCCTGCCGGTTCAGGCGATGATGTCGGGCGTAAGCTGGTCCTCGAGGTGGGCGATGCGGTCGCGCAGATAGAGTTTGCGCTTCTTCAGGCGCTGGACCTGGATCTGGTTGATAGCGCCGAGCCGCTCGAGCGCGTCGATGGCGCTGTCGAGATCGCGGTGCTCGTCGCGCAGTCGCGCCAGCTCCACCATGAGGACCTCGACCTCTTCGGCGCTCAACTCGAATCCCATAAGCCGTCTCAACATCGCCGCGATCGCTGCAGACTATGCGCAGGCCGGAGCGGCGCGGCAAGAGCGCCGCGACGGTGACGCAGGAGTGGCTCGCTCATATTCGCGGGCCTCGGGAAAGGTCCCGGAAGGGATCACAGAAACTCATGCTGCGCCGCACGGCTGCCCCGCAGACGTGAAGCCGGCTCTGTGTCAGACTTGCTCTTGCCAGAACGCTCATCAGGAGGATCCAGATGTCGCTGCAGACCCATCTCGCCGAGCTCGAGCGCAAGCATCGCCAGCTCGAGGAGGCCATCGCCCAGGCGGTTGCCAGCCCCTCGTCGGACGATCTCGGCGTGGCCGAACTCAAGCGGAAGAAGCTGCTGCTGAAGGATGAGATCGAGCGCGTGCGGCAAACCATGCCGGCACCGACGTTGCACTGAGGATTTCCGGCGGGTCGCGGCGACCCGCATCGCTCTCGCGTACCAACGCGATCACCGGCCCCGCGAGGGGCCGGCTTTTTTATGCGCGGCAGGCCTGCTGTCGGAACTCTTGCACAGCCTGCCGCATCCCGCGCGAACCGGTTACCGATGCGGGGCGGGGGGCGCCGAGCCGTCAGAAAACCGCATGCGCTCGGCTTCCTCCCGGATGATCCGGCCGAGCTCGAGCGCCCCCGGGCCGGCCCCGTCGGGATCCGGATAGACCAGGTAGAGCGCGCCGCTTCGCTCGGCCCCATTCTGCAGCGGCAGCGGCTTGAGCTCTCCCGAACGCAGCTCGTCGCGGATCCAGTCCTCAGGGTACCAGGCGAAGCCGAGCCCCATGCAGGCGGCATGGATCGAGGTTGCCTTGTGGCTCACCGTCAGGCGTCGCTCGGTCACGTCCCAGACGCTGGGGCGGACGCGCTTGCTGCCGCTGTCGCGGATGACGAGATGACGGTGGCCCTTGAGGTCCTGGATCGCCAGAGGCCGCTGCTGCTGGTGGAGCGGATGGCCGGGCGCTGCGGCGCAGATCGCGCGATAGCGCATGATGACGTCGCCCGTATGCCCGGCAGGCAGGTTGTCGGCGCAGATGGCGAGGTCGACCGCGCCTGCCTGGAGAAGCTCGTCGGTACCGCCCATCACGGTCTCGTAGAGCTCGATCCGGGTTTCCGGATAGACCTCGCCGAACCTGTCCAGGCATTGCAGCATGAGCCAGGTCGGGAACAGCGCCTCGACCGCGAGGCTGAGCATCTGCTCGCGGCCTTTGGCGAGGTTGTGGGCCGCACGCTCGAGACGTACGGCCTCGTCGACCAGGGCCTTGCCGCGCCGGTAGAGAATCCGGCCGTCGCGCGTCAGCGAGGCCTTGCGTCCTTCGATCTGGAAGACCGGCAGGCCGAGCTGCTCTTCGATCTGCCGCACGGCATAGCTGATCGTCGATTGCGATTTGTTCAGCGCCGCCGCGGCCTGGGCGAACCCGCCGGCGTCGACGACCGCGACGAAGGCGCGCCATTGGTCGAGAGAGATACGAGGCTGCATATATCGATCTGTTCGATATTTAAGGCCGAAATATCGAACTATAATATCGATCAGTCAGATGATTTTCTAGCTCCATCGAAACCGATGGGGCACGCAGATGAAGGTCCTGATTGTTACAGCCGAGCCGCGCGGCAGATCCTTCGCGGCGAAACTGGCCGAGCTTTATGTCGACGGCCTGGGCGCCTGCCGTGAGGTCGAGACGGAGTGGCTGGACCTGCTCGCGATCGGCTTCGACCCACGCCTGCGGGCGGAGGACCTGGCGCTCTATCGCGGCATCGGTCCGGTGCCCGACGATGTCCGCCGCGAGCAGCACCGCATCGAGGCGGCGGACGTCGTCATCCTGGCCTTCCCGATCTACTGGTGGTCGCTACCCGCCGTGCTGAAGGGCTGGATCGACCGGGTCTTCACCAAGGGCTGGGCTTTCGAGACGGCGGTGTCGCCGAAGCCGCTGGCGGGCAAGTCCGTACGCCTGATCGCAACGGGCGGTGCCGGGCCGCGCGCCTATGACAAACATGGTTATCGCGCAGCGATCACCGCCCAGATCGAGCACGGCGTCTTCCATTTCAGCGGCATCGAGGACGTGGCGACGCATCTGTTCCTGGAGGTCGAGGGAGCCGATCCGGCGGCCCGCGAACGTGACCTCGCCACCGCATTCACGCTTGGCGCGTCGCTGCCCTGCCGCGCCCTGATCGCCGCCTGAACAACTCCCCAAGTCGAAAGGTCAAAGACCATGACAACCCGTACGCGTGAAATCCATCTGAAGAGCCGCCCGGCCGGAGTGCCGACGCGCGAGGCCTTTGCGATCGTCGAGACCGTGCTGCCTTCTGTAGCCGCCGGCGAGATACTGGTCCGCAACACCTGGATGTCGGTCGATCCTTACATGCGCGGCCGCATGGTCGACCGCAAAAGCTATATCGCGCCCTTCCGGCTCGATGCCGTTCTCGAGGGCGCTGCGGTCGGCATCGTCGAGGAGAGCGCCGATCCGGCCTTCGCCATCGGCGATCAGGTCGTCCACTTCGCCGGTTGGCGGGAGCATGCCGTGCTGAACCGCGGGGCAGTCACGAAGATCGCGGCGGATGGCATCGCACCGCAAACCTATCTCGGAGCGCTCGGCTTTCCCGGCCTCACCGCCTATGTCGGGCTCGTCCGGATCGCCAGGGCGAAGGCTGGCGAAACGATCTTCGTTTCGGCGGCGAGCGGCGCGGTCGGCAGCACGGTTGCCCAGATCGCGAAATTACTGGGGCTGCGCGTCGTCGCCTCGGTCGGCTCGCGCGACAAGGCCGAGTGGCTCTTGAACGAGGTCGGTGTCGATGCGGTGGTGAACTACCGCGAGACGAGCGATCTCGCCGCAGCCCTGGCCGAGGCGGCCCCGGAAGGCATCGACATCTATTTCGACAATGTTGGCGGCGATCATCTGGAGGCGGCGCTGGCGCAGGCGAACGACCATGCCCGCTTCGTCCTGTGCGGCATGATCGCCGGCTATAACGCGGAAGGCGGGGCGAAGGGGCCGGCCAACATCTTCCTGGCGATCGAAAAGCGGATCAGCCTCCAGGGGCTGATCGCCTCGGACCATGTCGCTGTCTTCCCCGAGTTCACCGCGGCGATGGGCGATTGGATCAGGCAGGGAAAGGTGAAGCTGCGCGAGACCGTCCATGACGGGCTCGAAAGCGCGCCGGACGCCTTTATCGGCCTCTTCAAGGGCGCCAATACCGGCAAGATGCTGGTCAGACTCTGAGACGGATTGTTCAGGGATGGTCGGGCCCGAGGGCGCGGCCATCTCGTTTGCCTTGCGCCGCAAGGCTCCGGCATCACGGGTGCAAGATCGGCAGAGAAGGAGCGTTTGATGACCACCGAGAAGGTAAAAGGCCCGGCTTCGTATTTCCCCTCGATCGAAAAGACCTATGGGCAGCCGGTCGATCACTGGTTCGCGATCCTGGCCGCCTCGCAAGACAAGAAGCACGGGGAAATGGTCACCATGCTCAAGTCGGAGCATGGCCTGGGGCATGGGCACGCCAATGCCCTCGTCGCCTACTACCGCGCCAAGAACATGGGCGGCTAGCTTCGGTCCTTGCCAGGCGTCCGCTCTGCCCTTCGCGGGCGGCGCCCGCGACAGTTCCCGCAGCGCGCGACGGCCGTCGCCGCGGTGCCATCCCAGCGCCGCCGCGCAGGAGACGGCGATGCCGCCCGGAAACCGCTCAGCCGCCTGACGCCTCGCGCTTCAGCCAATCGATGAACGCAGCGAGCGGCTGGCGGCCCGCCGCGTCGGGCAGTGTCACGACATAATAGGCGAAGGCGGTCGGCCATGGCTGGTCGAGCGCCAGAGCGAGGCGGCCCGCGGCGATCTCCTGCCGCGCATAGATATCGCGTACCAAGGCCAGGCCTTGGCCGGCTTCGGCCGCGCGGATCAGCAGGAAGTCATCGTCGAAGGACGGGCCACGCTCGGCGCGTGGGTCGTCCGTCACACACAGCGCCTTGAACCAGAGGGGCCAGTCGGCCCGGTCGGAATCCTGAAGCAGGGGATAGGCGAGGCAGTCGGCGGGTTCGCGGATTGGCGGCCCTTCCGCCAGCAGAGCCGGGCTTGCGACGGGCAGGAACACCGGGGCCATCAGATGCTCCGAGATCAGGCCGGGATAGCTGCCCAACCCGTGCCGGATCGCAATGTCGACCCTGTCCCGGCGATGGTCGACAAGGCCGGGCGTCGCCTCGACACGAATTTCGATGCCAGGGTGCTCGCGGTTGAAGCGGCCAAGACGCGGCACCAGCCAGGAGGCTGCGAACGAGGGAACCGTGCTGACCGTGAGGGTCTGGCGGGCGCTGATCGCCTCCAGGGCCTCCAGGCTGCTTCCGATCTGTTCGAACGCTCTCAGCAGGGCGGGGTGGACCTTGGCGCCAGCCTCCGTCAGCTGCACGCCATAGCGCGTACGCGTGAACAGCGTGACGCCAACCCTCTCCTCCAGTTGCCGGATCTGCTGGCTGACCGCGCCGGAGGTGACGCCCATCGCCTCGGCCGCGCGCTTGACGCTGCCGTGGCGGCCGGTCTCGGCGAATGCGCGTAGCGCAAGGAGCGGGAGGACGGGGTTCATAATGTAGTCTGGCTAAATTCTAAGCACAGATATCGTCGTTTCAAGGTCTTCCCTTGTTTCGATACCTATCCGAACAAGGGGCGCAAGAGATTTAGCAGGTCTCGCTTCTGGTGGCGAGGCTCTCCGATCGCTTCGTCGGTGCCGTCGCTCGCCTTCACCCAAATCCGATGAAACCGGCGCCGCAGAGCTGCCGGCAGAAAGCATGAGATGATCGACCTCTATACGGACTCCTCGCCCAACGGCTTCAAGGCGACGATCGCACTCGAAGAACTGGCGCTGCCCTACCGTCTGCACCATGTGAAAATCGACGATGGTGCGCATCGGCGGCCCGAATTCCTGGCGCTCAACCCGCACGGACGAATCCCGGTCATCACGGATGACGACACCGGCGTCACCTTGTTCGAATCCGCGGCGATCCTGTTCTATCTCGCCGACAAGACCGGCCGATTGCTGCCGCAAGGGACGAAGGCACGCTGGGAGGCGATCAAGTGGCTTCAGTTCCATGCAGCGAGCATGGGGCCGTTGCTCGGCCAGCGCGTCCATTTCGAGATGTTCGCCGAGGAGAAGCTGCCGGCGGCCGTCGAACGCTACCGGCGCCTGACGGAGGAGGCCTTTTCGACGCTCGACGCGCGGCTGGCCGGTGTCTCCTGGCTCGCTGGCGACGAGTATTCGGTCGCCGACATTGCGACCTTCGGCTGGACCCATATCGCGGCGATCTGCGGCTTCAGCTTCTCCCACCACCGGAATCTCTTCCGCTGGCACGAGCGCGTCGCCGAGCGCCCGGCGGTTCAGCGGGGCATCGCGCTTCCCGCCCCGGCAACAGGCCCGTGAGCCCTTCCGAAGAGGTTGATCCCATGAACATCGCCACAAGGCCCGTCTCGTCCGGGAAAAGCCATAGCGGCGCGTCCTCAGAGGCTTTTGCGAGGCATCCCGGTTATCGCCGGATGTTCGCGCCGGGCCAGCTCACGCTTGGAATTTTCCTGCCGCTGCGCTTCTTCCAGGGCGACATGCGTGTTCTCGAGGGACAGGCCGAGCTCGTCGCAGATATCGACCGGCGTGGTTTCGCGGCCGTCTGGGTTCGCGACGTGCCGCTGTTCGACCCCGGTTTCGGCGATGCCGGCCAGGTCTTCGATCCGTTCTCCTATCTCGCCTACCTCGCCGCGCGAACGGAGCGTACGGCTCTGGCGACCGGCAGCGCGATCTTCTCGCTGCGCCATCCGATCGATCTCGCCAAAATGGCGACGACGATCGATCATCTGTCCGGCGGGCGCCTGGTCCTCGGCATCGCCTCGGGCGATCGGCCGGTGGAGTTTCCGGCCTATGGCATCGATGGCGAGACGCGCGGGGAACGCTTCGCCGAGGCGGTGACATACTTCCGGAAGCTGGTCGGACCCGGCCAGCCCTCCATCGTCTCGCCGCTGGGGCACATGAACGGCGTCGATTTTCTACCCAAGGCGGCCGCCGGCGGCATTCCGCTCCTCGTCACCGGCTCAAGTCGGCAGCCGCTGTCATGGGTGGCCGAACACGCCGATGGCTGGCTGACCTATCCGCATGCGACGCACACGCCGGAAGGACCACGCCAACTCGCGCAGAAGATCAAGGCCTGGCGTGATCTCGTCCCGGACGGCGGCTTCCGGCCGCATGTGACGAATGAATGGCTCGACCTCGTCGACGACCCGCATTTCCCGAGAACGCCGATGCAGGGCGGCTTTGTCCTGAGGACCGGGCGCAATGGCTTGATCGACCTGCTCGGCGAGTGGCGGGAGGCCGGCGTCAATCACGGCGCGCTCGGCATGCAGTTCGCCGCGCGCCCGGCCGCGGAGATCATTCAGGAGCTCGCCGAAGAGGTCCTGCCGCTGTTCCCTTCCCACGAGGGGGTAGCGCCTCTGGGCGTGAAGTGGTGAGCATCACGGCAGCCTCTCGGTGCCGTGCGGCGGGGCGCTACAGCGCCCGCGCCATCTCGCGCAGCTTGAACTTCTGGATCTTGCCGGTCGAGGTCTTGGGGACCTCGGTGAAGACCACGGTCTTCGGGCATTTGAAGGAGGCGAGCAGGGTCTTGCACCAGGCGATGATCTCGTCCTGCGTCGCGGTCTTGCCGGGCTTGAGCTCGACGAAGGCGCAGGGCGTCTCGCCCCATTTCTCGTCGGGCCGGGCGACGACCGCCGCCGCCTGCACCGAAGGGTGCTTGTAGAGCGCGTCCTCGACCTCGATCGAGGAGATGTTCTCGCCGCCGGAGATGATGATGTCCTTGGAGCGGTCCTTGAGCTGGATGTAGCCATCGGGGTGGATGACACCGAGATCGCCGGAATGGAACCAGCCGCCCTCGAAGGCGGCCGCGGTCGACTTCGGGTTCTTGAGATAGCCCTTCATCACGACATTGCCGCGGAACATCACCTCGCCGAGAGTCTGGCCGTCGCGCGGGACCGGCTTCATCGTCTCGGGGGCGAGCACGTCGAGCCCTTCCAGGGCCGGGTAGCGCACGCCTTGGCGGGCCTTCAGCGCTGCCTGCTCGGAGGCCGGCAGCGCGTCCCAGTCGCTATTCCATTCGTTGACGACGGCGGGGCCGTAGACCTCGGTCAGGCCGTAGAGATGAACCACCGAAAAGCCGGCCTGCGCCATGCCGGCGAGCACGGCTTCCGGCGGCGGCGCGGCCGCTGTGAAGAAGTTCACCTTCTGAGCGAAGCTACGGCGCTCTTCGGCGGGCGCGTTGAGCAGCGCCGACATGACGATCGGTGCGCCGCACATATGGGTGACGCCATGGTCGGCGAGCGCGTCGTACATCGCCTTGGCGCGGACCTGGCGCAGGCAGACATGGGTGCCGGCGAGCAGCGAGATCGTCCAGGGGAAGCACCAGCCATTGCAGTGGAACATCGGCAGAGTCCAGAGATAGACCGGATGTCGGCCCATGCCGCCGGTGAGCACGTTCGAGGTCGCAAGCAGGTTGGCGCCGCGATGGTGGTAGACCACGCCCTTGGGATCGCCCGTGGTGCCGGAGGTGTAGTTCAGCGCGATCGCGTCCCATTCGTCGGATGGCATGACCCAATCGAAATCGGGATCGCCCTGCGCGACGAAGTCCTCGTATTCGACGCTGCCGAGGCGCTCGCCCGGGCCGTCATAGACCGGGTCGTCATAGTCGATGACCAGCGGCTTCACCTTGCAGAGCGCCAGCGCCTCCTTGACCGTCTTCGAGAACTCCCGGTCGGCGATCAACACCTTGGCGCCGCCATGGTCGAGCGAGAAGGCGATGATCGCCGCGTCGAGGCGGGTGTTGAGCGTGTTGAGGACGGCGCCGCACATCGGCACGCCGTAATGGCATTCGAGCATGGCCGGCGTGTTCGGCAGCATCGCCGCGACGGTGTCGTTCTTGCCGATGCCGTGCTTCGCCAGTGCCGAGGCGAGCCGGCGGGTGCGGGCATAGAGCTCGGCATAGTTGCGGCGCAGCGGGCCATGGATCACGGCGTTCCGCTCCGGGAAGACGCTCGCCGCCCGTTCCAGGAAAGGCAGCGGCGACAGCGGCTGGAAGTTCGCGGGGTTGCGGTCGAGATCGGTATCGTAGGGCGATGCGGTCATCGGGGCGCTCTTCTGCCGGAAAGTCGCCGCAGCTTTAGCCGCCGCGGCGCAGCCATGTAATCCATCCCTTTTGCCGATGCGGCGCAATGTCCGGCTCGGAAAGTGGGGGCGGGGAGGCCGCTCAGCCGAAGAGCGGCCGCAGGCCCTCATAGACAAGCTTCACCCCGACCGCGACCAGCAGCCAGTAGATCAGGGTGTAGAAGCGCTCGGCCGGGACGCGCCGGACCAGCCAGACGCCGGCGAGGGTGGAGAGGATCGCGACCGGGAAGAGCACGGCCGAGGCGGTGAGGTTCTGCGGGCTGAACTGGCCCAGGATGAAATAGGGCAGCACCTTGATCCAGTTCATCAGCGCGAAGAACAGCGCGCCGGTGCCGACGAAGACCGCCGGCGGCAGGCGCTGCGGCATCACGTAGATCTGGAAGGGCGGACCGCCGGCATGGGCGATCATGCTGGTGAAGCCACAGATCACGCCCCAGAAGCTGCCGGCCCCATAGTTCGCCTTGGTCACGGGTGCAGATGCGGCCTTGCCGCCAAGCAGGCGCCGAAGCGCGAAGCCGATCGAGATCACCCCGACCGCGAAACCGACCACAGCGTCGGAGACCTTTGCCGCCAGGAGATAGCCGGCGAGGACACCGAGCAGCATGCCTGGGATCAGGGTCGCGAGATTCCGTCGATCGAATTCGTGGCGATAGGACCAGACGGTGACGACGTCCTGGATGATCAGGATCGGCAGCATGATCGCGGCGGCCTGCACCGGCGAGACGATCAGCGCCATCAGGGGGAGCGAGAGCAGGCCGAGACCCGAAAAGCCGCCCTTGGACAGGCCCATCAGGATGACGGCCGGGACCATGACGGCGAAGAAGGTGAGATCGAAGTTCATGGGGCGAAGTTCATGGCCTACCGACAGCTGCGGCCGGGCGGCCGGCGGGTGCAGCGCGTCCCATACGGGGTGCGCTGAAAGTCTGACATCCGGGCGCTTGCGCCGGAGGGGAGAGAGTGGGCACGATCCCCCGCGCCAAAACCGGCCCCCAGACGGCCCGCCCGGAGCCAAGCTCTAGGCCGAAAATCCGGCGAAGAGGAACGCATTTCATGACTGCCAGCCATGCAAGCCGCTATGCCGAAGCCTATGCCGCCTGGCAGCGCGACCCGGAGGGCTACTGGCGCGGGATTGCCGGGGGGATCGAGTGGATCAGGCCGCCGCAGCAGATCTTCGATGCCAAGGCCGGCATCTATGGGCGCTGGTTCCCGGATGCGAGCTGCAACACCTGCTTCAACGCCCTCGACCGGCATGTGCGCGATGGCAGGGGCGAACAGGCGGCGCTGATCTATGACAGCCCGGTCACAGGGACCAAGGCGACCTACAGCTACGCGCAGATGCTCGACGAGGTCGCGACGCTCGCCGCCGTGCTGCAGGACCAGGGCGTCGGCAAGGGCGACCGCGTCATCATCTACATGCCGATGATCCCGGAAGCGGCCTTCGCCATGCTGGCCTGTGCCCGGATCGGCGCCGTGCATTCGGTGGTGTTCGGCGGCTTCGCCGCCAAGGAGCTGGCGACGCGTATCGATGACGCCAAGCCCAAGCTGATCCTGACCGCGACCTGCGGCATCGAGCCGACGCGCGTGGTCGAATACAAGCCGTTGCTCGACGCCGCGATCGATCTCGCCAGCCACAAGCCGGATGCCTGCCTCGTGCTTCAGCGGCCGCAGGTCGACGCCTCCATGCATGTCAGCCGCGACAAGAACTGGCGCACGCTCGTCGCCGTCGCCCGCGCCAACGACCGCAAGGCGGAGTGCGTCGAGGTCGCCGCGACCGATCCGCTCTATGTGCTCTACACCTCGGGCACGACGGGCAAGCCCAAGGGCGTGGTCCGCGACAATGGCGGGCACATGGTCATGCTGCTCGCGACCATGAGCCAGCTCTACGACGTCCGGCCCGGCGAGGTGATGTTCACCGCTTCGGATGTCGGCTGGGTCGTCGGCCACAGCTACATCGTCTACGGCCCGCTGCTGCAGGGCGCGACCTCGATCCTCTATGAAGGCAAGCCGGTCGGCACGCCCGATCCCGGCGCCTTCTGGCGGGTGATCTCGGAGTACAAGGTCGTGGCGATGTTCACCGCGCCGACCGCCTTCCGCGCCATCCGCAAGGAGGATCCGCAGGCGACCTATCTCAAGACCTACGACCTCTCGCAGTTCCGCACGCTCTTCCTCGCCGGCGAGCGGGCCGATCCCGACACGCTGAAGTGGGCGGAGGAGGTGCTGAAGGTGCCGGTCGTCGACCATTGGTGGCAGACCGAGACCGGCTCCTGCATCGTCGGCAATCCCGTCGGGCTCGGCCTGCTGCCGATCAAGCACGGCTCGCCGAGCGTGCCTCTGCCGGGCTATGACGTGCAATGCCTCGACGAGGGCGGAAGGCCGGTCACGGCGGGGACGATGGGCGCGATCGTGCTGAAGCTGCCGCTGCCGCCCGGGGCGCTGCCGACGCTGTGGAACGACGACGCCCGCTTCCGCAGCGCCTATCTCGAGGCCTACCCCGGCTACTACAACACCTCGGATGCCGGCTTCATCGACGAGGACGGCTATGTCTTCATCATGGGACGCACGGACGACATCATCAATGTCGCCGGGCACCGGCTCTCGACCGGCGGCATGGAGGAGGTGCTGGCCTCGCACCCGGCCGTCGCCGAATGCGCCGTGGTCGGCATCAAGGATGCGCTGAAGGGCGAACAGCCCTGCGGTTTCGTGGTGCTCAAGGCGGGGGTAACGCTGGCGCCGGATCAGGTCGAGAAGGAGCTGGTCGGGCTGGTGCGCGACAAGATCGGCCCGGTCGCCGCCTTCAAGATCGCGATCACCGTCGGACGCCTGCCGAAGACGCGCTCCGGCAAGATCCTGCGCGCGACGATGAAGAAGATCGCCGATGGCGAGGACTATGCGGTGCCCGCGACGATCGAAGACCTCGCTGTTCTGGACGAGATCGGAACCGCGCTGAAAGGGCGGGGGCTGGGCTGAAGCCACACCAGTTCCAGAGCTTGGATCCTCATCCTGAGGAGCGCCGCAGGCGCGTCTCGAAGGATGGTCCAGATGGTTCCGGAGATTTCTGAAACATCCTTCGAGAGGCTGCTTCTGGCGAAGCAGCTCCTCAGGATGAGGGCCGAGAGCGGTCTTCGGAGACTTAGAAACCGACGGTCGCGCCGTTCCAGCGCAGCAGGCGGCCGGGCAGCTCGACCCGCATCAGGTCCTCGCCGATGATCAGCGGGCCGGCATAGCCGCCGGCGCGGAGTTCGCCGGCGAGGGCGGCGGTGTCGGCGCCGGGCGGGACGAGATGGGTCAGGGCCAGGGCCCTCACGCCGGAGCGCGAGGCGAGCCCTGCCACGACCGTCGGCGTCATGTGATAGCTCTGCACCGAGGCGACAGTTTCAGCCGAGCGAACGCCGGCGACGACCGGCATCTGGCTGTCGACAAAGACCTCGCAGACCAGGAGGTCACAGCCCTGCGCCGCCTGCGCCAACGAAGGCGTCAGCCGGGTGTCGCCGGAGAAGACGATGCGGCTTGCACGCGCCGTGAGGGCCAGTCCGAAGGCGGGTTCGACGGGTTTGTGGTCGACCAGGAAGGCTTCGACCTCAAGGCCGCCGAGGCCGGCGATCGGTCCTTCATGCAGCTCTTCGAAGACGACTTCTAGTCCAGTTGCGTCCGGGCGCTTCTCGAAGGCGATGCGCAGGGCCCGCTCGCGGGCGAAGGCCTCGTATTGCCCGCGCATATTGGCGAGCGCCGGGGCAGGGGCGAGCACGCGCCAGGGCCGGTCTCGGCCCTGATGCCAGGAAGAGACGACGAGCTGGTAGAAATCGACCAGATGGTCGGAGTGCTCATGCGTGACGATCAGCGCGTCGATGCGGGCGCCGGCATGGCGGGCAGCGACGAGGCGCTGGCTGACGCCGGAGCCGCAATCGATCAGGACGCTGGTCCCGCTGGCCTCGACGAGATGCGCTGGCCCGGCGCGGCGCAGGCTGACCGGCGGTGCGCCGGTCCCGAGGAAGGTGAAGGCGAGATCGGTCGTCACGGTCACTCGCCCCCGCTTTCACTTCCGTCGAGCTCAGAGCTCGTCGTCGTCCTCGTCGACCGGGCGCTTCATCTGCTTCAGCTTGGCGAAGACGGAGTCGACGTCGATCGCCGCCTCTTCCTCGCGCTTCGGCTTGCTCATGTCGGCGAAGGGCTGGCTCGCCGGAACCGGCTCGGGAGCGGTGGTCTCCTCGGCCGAGAGCAGGGTCGAGCCGGCTTCGGCGGCGAGCGCGGCCGGACGGTCCTTGGCGGCGCGGGCGACTTCGAAATCGAGGTCGATCTGCGAGGCGAGGCCGAGGCTGACCGGGTCGACCGGGCTGAGCGTCTGGGCGTTCCAGTGGGTACGATCGCGAATCTGCGCGATGGTCGACTTGGTGGTGCCGACCAGGCGGATGATCTGCGCGTCCTTCAGCTCGGGATGGTTGCGCAGCAGCCAGAGGATGGCGTTCGGCCGGTCCTGGCGCTTCGACACCGGGGTGTAGCGCGGCCCCTTGGCGCGCTTGATCTCCGGCACCTTGACCTTGCGCTCGGCGAGCTTGAGGTGGTGGTTCGGGTTCTTGGCGGCGCGCTCAAGCTCCTCGCGGGTCAGCTGCCCGGAGGTGATGGGGTCGAGACCCTTGATGCCGGCGGCGACTTCGCCATCGGCGATGCCGCGCACCTCGAGCGGGTGGAGTTTGCAGAACTCGGCGATCTGCTCGAAGGTCAGGGAGGTGTTCTCGACCAGCCAGACCGCGGTGGCCTTCGGCATCAGCGGCGATGTAGACACGGGCTCGTCTCCTGAAGTGTCGCGGGCAAAAGCTCTCATGCGCCGACCGGCCGCCCCGGCCGGTCATCCAAATCATCGACGATGAACAGGATTGCGGCGTTATAGGGAAAGCCGTGATCGCTGTCCATGGAAACCATGGGCTGCGAGCCAGTTGCCCGGCTGCGAATTCTCAGACCGTCAGCACGATCTTGCCGATATGGGCGTTGCTCTCCATCAGCGCATGCGCCTCTGCCGCCTGGGCCAGAGGGAAGCGGGCATGGATCACCGGCTTGCAGCGCCCCTGTGCCAGCAGGGGCCAGACCTTGGCCTCCAGCTCTGCCGCGATGGCTGCCTTCTCGGGAATCGTGCGGGGGCGCAAGGTCGAACCGGTATGCGTCAGGCGCTTCATCATCAGGCGGCTGAAATTGACCTCGGCTTTCGGCCCGTTGAGGAAGGCGATCTGGACGATGCGGCCGCTCTCCGCCGCAGCCTCGTAGTTGCGGTTGATATAGTCGCCGCCGACCATGTCGAGGATCAGGTCGACGCCACGCTTGGCCGTCGCTGCCTTGGCGGCGGCGACGAAGTCTTCGCTGCGGTAGTTGATGGCGTGGTCGGCGCCGAGCTCGCGGCAGGCCCGGCACTTCTCCTCCGAGCCGGCGGTCGCCAGCACCGTCGCACCGAAAGCCTTGGCGAGCTGGATCGCCGTGGTGCCGATGCCCGAGGTGCCGCCATGGACCATGAAGCTCTCGCCGCTCTTCAGGCCGCCGCGCTGGAAGACGTTGGTCCAGACGGTGAAATAGGTCTCGGGGATGGCGCCGGCCTCCTCGATCGAGAGGCCGGCGGGAATCGGCAGGGCGTTGCTCTCATGAACGACGGCGTATTGGGCATAGCCGCCGCCGGCGATGAGGCCGCAGAGCTGGTCGCCGAGCCGGAAGCGCGAGGCGCCTTCGCCGAGGCCGACCACGGTGCCGGCGATCTCGAGGCCCGGAATGTCGGAGGCGCCGGGCGGCGGCGCGTAGCCGCCCATGCGCTGCAGCACGTCCGGCCGGTTGATGCCGGCGATGGCGACCGCCACCAGCACCTCGCCGGGGCCGGGTTGCGGCACAGGGCGCTGCTGCGGCTTCAGGACCTCCGGGCCGCCTGGCGCCTCGAAGCCGATTGCGGTCATGGTCTGCGGCAGGGCGGTCATGGCGCTCTCCTGGTAGGGTGTCGGTCGGCCTTGGCATACGCAACCGTTCGCGGTGTCCGCGCGCGTTCGGTCTTTAAACAGGCATCATTTTTCCGGCCGATGGTCTAGTCTGCGCGCCGCAACCGATGCAAGGCGAGGCTGCGATGGCTGGATTTCTCGAGGACGACCGCCCGGCGCCCAGGCGCGCCCATGAGATCGGACAGGATCTCTCCCAGCTTTCCGTCGCGGAGCTCGAGGAGCGCATCGTCCTGCTCGAAGCCGAGATCGTGCGGCTGCGCGAGGCCAGGGAAAAGAAGAACGCCTCGCGCTCGGCCGCCGACGCCTTCTTCCAGAAGCGGGGCTGAAGCGACAAGGCACGCCCGACCCCTGAAGTGGCGGCGCAAAACGTCCATCGCGCAGCGCTGCACGACGCAGACCGGAAGATCGTTCGAAGACAAGCGGTCATCGCTGCGAGCAGGCGCGCGCGCCGATGCCGGCGCATGCCGTCGCGAGTGCCGATCGGGCAGGGACGACGTTCCGATTTCTGACGTTTTCGTTCCGGATCTGGCCCGCTGTGTGGCCTGTCGCGGCAAGGCGCGCGGGCGCCGAGGAAGCGTCAATGCGGGCCGCGGCATTAACCGGCCCTTAACGATTCCAAAGTATGAATCTGATCGTCCAGTTTGTCTGGATGTCGAGTGGCTCCTGCCCACTCTGTTTGACGCCTCCCTGTTGACCTTCGAGCCGCCTTCGGGGCGGCTCTTTTTTGTTCGGGCCTTCCGAAGCGGTACTCGCTGCGAGGGCGGCCGTGAACCTGCCATTATTAAGGTTAACGAGGCCTTACCGCGGCCGCGACAAATGCTATGGCGCTATCCTTGCGGGGCTTCTGGCACGAACCGGCGCTGCGTCCCGCTTACGCACGCCATTGTGCCGAATGGAGACGCTGCAATGACCGATTTCCCCATGCTGAGGCTGCCGGCCGAAGACGGAGCGATCTCGTTCGCGCGCAACTTCGTCAAGTCCGACGCCTTCATGCAGCTCTTTCGCGAGGGCATGGGCTTGGTCGAGTCGACGGCGAATTATCTCGACGGGGACGGGCGGCAGGAGTCGGCGGCCCTGCCGCGCGAGGTCTCGCTGATCTATGCGACCGAGAGCATGCGGCTGACGACGCGGCTGATGCAGATCGCTTCCTGGTTGCTGGTGCAGCGCGCCGTCGCCGAGGGCGAGATGACGGCCGAGCAGGCGCGGACCGAAAACAACAAGGTCCGCATCGCCGAGTCGATGCTGCAGCCGACCAGCGCCGAGGCGGCCCGCCTGCCGGAGCGCCTGCGCGACCTGATCGCCCATTCTATGCGCCTGCAGGACCGCATTTCCCGTATCGAGACCCAGATGACGGCGGCTCCTGCGACGGCGGCCAACCCGGTGCGCGGACAGCTCGCGAATCTGCAGGCCCGGCTCGCCCTGCAGGGCTGAGCGGAGCCGCTCCCAAATCCTGAGACGTGAAGGCTGCCGGCGCCAGCATACCCCTGCCGCCGGGCGAGGGGCGCTGGCGCGTCCTTCTCGGCGCGCAGCGGCGGCCAATCCGGCCAAATTCGCCCGCGGCCATTCGTCGCCGCAATGCAAAAAGCCCGGCCGCGAGGCCGGGCTTTTCGATTTCGAGCATCCGGTCCCGTTGGGGCCGGAAAACCGGGAATTACTTCTTGCCGAGGGCGCCGAGGGCGCCGAAACGCGAATTGAAGCGCGAGACGCGGCCGCCACGATCCAGCATGTGCTGGGTGCCGCCGGTCCAGGCCGGGTGGGTCTTCGGGTCGATGTCGAGGTTCAGCGTGTCGCCCTCCTTGCCGAGGGTCGAACGCGTGAAGTATTCGGTGCCATCGGTCATGACGACCTTGATGGTGTGGTAGTCGGGATGAATGCCGGTCTTCATGGCGAATTCCTCAAGTTTCGAAAAGCGGGCGGCCGGAACGCGGCGCGCATCGCCGGCTCTTCGAACAATTCGTACGAGCCTGTCGTGAAGTCGCGTGGCCATAGCGCAGCCTTGGCTGCGGTGCAAGCTTTTCGGGATATTTGAGAGTGGCGAAAGAAGTGATGGAAGACCGCAAGCAGCGCCCGGATTTCAGCGCGCTGCGTTCGTTCTGGCCCTATGCAAAGGCGCAGAAGCGACGGATCGCCTTCGCTCTGCTGGCTTTGGTCGTCGCGTCCGGGGCGACCCTGGCGCTGCCGCTGGCGGTCCGACGGGTCATCGATGCCGGCTTTTCCGGCGGTGAGCAGCAGCTGGCCAACTCCTATTTCGCCCTGCTGATCGGCGTCGTCGCGGTGCTGGCGCTGGCGAGCTCGGCGCGATTCTATCTCGTCATGACGGTCGGTGAGCGCATCGTTTCGAATCTGCGCGCCGATGTGTTCCGGCATCTGACGCGGCTCGAGCCGGCCTTCTTCGATGCCAGCCGGGCGGGCGATCTCGTCTCGCGGCTGACCGCAGACACCACCCAGATCAAGTCGACCTTCGCCTCGACGGCCTCGATCGCGCTGCGCAACGCCATCATGTTCCTCGGCGCGCTCGCCATGATGGTCGCGACCAGCCCGCGGCTTTCGGCGATCGTGATCGGCGCGATCCCGCTGGTCGTGCTGCCGCTGGTCTTTTCCGGCCGCACCGTGCGCAAGCGTTCGCGCGCCGCGCAGGACCGTCTGGCCGACGCCTCGGCCTTCGCCTCGGAAGCGGTCGGCGCGATCCGCACCATGCAATCCTTCGGGGCCGAGCGCGACACGGCGAAGCGCTTCCAGGATGCGTCCGAGGATGCCTATGCCGCTTCGCGCGATGCCACCCGCTCGCGGGCCTGGCTCTCGGGCTTCGCGATCTTCCTGGTCAGCGCCAGCGTCGTGATGGTGCTCTGGGCCGGTGCGACCGAGGTCTTCGCCGGGCGGATGAGCGGCGGGCGCCTGTCGCAGTTCGTCCTTTATGCGGTGCTGGCTGCGAGCTCGCTCGGCCAGCTCTCAGAGGTCTATGGCGACATCTCCGCCGCCGCGGGCGCGGCCGGGCGGCTCGGCGAGATCCTGGCGACGAAGCCGGCGATCGCGGCCCCCGCCCATCCCAAGCCGATGCCGCAGCCGGCGGTCGGGGCGCTCTCCTTCGATAACGTCTCCTTCCGCTATCCCGGGCGGACGAATCTCGCCTTGGCCGATCTCGATATCAGCGTCCGACCGGGCGAGCGCATCGCGCTGGTCGGCCCGTCCGGCGCCGGCAAGAGCACGGTGCTGCAACTGGCGCTGCGCTTCTACGATCCGTTCGCCGGGCGCGTCGTCGTCGACGGCGTCGCCGGGCCGGAGGCCGACCCGACGGACTGGCGCAGCCGCTTCGCGCTGGTGCCTCAGGAGCCGACGGTGTTCGGCGTCTCGGTGACGCAGAACATCGCCTATGGCCGCCCCGGCGCCAGCCGGGCCGAGATCGAGGAGGCGGCGAAGCTCGCCGCCGCCGACGATTTCATCCGCGCCTTGCCGGAAGGCTACGACACGGTGATCGGCGAGCGCGGCGTGACACTGTCCGGCGGCCAGCGCCAGCGCCTCGCCATCGCCCGCGCCGTCCTCAAGGACGCGCCGATCCTGCTGCTCGACGAAGCCACTTCGGCGCTCGATTCCGAGAGCGAGCGCGCCGTGCAGGACGCGCTCGACCGGCTGATGCAGGGCCGCACCACGCTGGTCGTCGCCCACCGGCTCGCGACCATCCTCTCGGCCGACCGTATCCTGGTGATGGAGGAGGGCCGGGTGGTCGAGGAGGGCACCCATGCCGCCCTCGTCGCCAAGGGCGGGCTCTATGCCCGGCTGGCGGCGCTGCAATTCGGGCGCGAGGCGGCTTAGGGTCTGACCGGGAATTCCCTGAGCCCTCATTCTGAGGAGCCATTCCGGAAGGAATGGCGTCTCGAAGGATGTTCCAGGAGGCTCCGGAGTCCGCTGGAACGCCCTTCGGGCCTCCTCAGGACGAGGGCTGGAGATTCGAGGCAGGCTTGGGAGGCAGCTCAGTCAGCTATCGTCCCGGGCGCAGCGCGCCCCGGGACGACGGGCAACCGATCGTTCAGCCGTGCTGCGCGTTCAGCTGAGTGAAAATCGCGGCGACCTGGCCGTTCTCGGCGGCGAAGCGCAGCGGCTTGCAACGCTCGACGATGATCTCGCCCGTTTCCGGCTGGCTTTCGAGCAGCGCCATCACTTCTGCAATGAACTCGGCCAGAGGCATGGCCGCCGGATCGACCGCCTGCTGCGGGCCGAGCAGTTCGGTCTGGACGTAAGGCGGCGCGATCTCGATGACCTCTACCGAGGTCGCCTTGAGCTGCTCGCGCAGCGCCATCGACCAGGAATGGATCGCAGCCTTGCTGGCGCTATAGGTCGGCGTCGTCGCCAGCGGCACGAAGGCGAGGCCGGAGGATACGGTCAGGATCGCCGCGCGCTGCTGCTTCAGGAGATGCGGCAGCAGTGCCGAAGTAAGCCGGATCGGCCCGAGCAGATTGGTCGCGATGGTGTCCTCGGCGGTAGCGAGGAAATCGCCGGTCGCGACCGCCTCGCTGCGCATGATCCCGGCATTGTGGATGACGACATTGAGCGCCGGGAAGCTCTCGACCGCCTGCCGAGCGAAGGCGGCGACATCGTCCTTGTCCTGGATGTCGAGCAGAAGCGCTTCCATCCCAGGATTGGCTGAGGTCACCTCATTGAGCAGCGCCTCACGCCGGCCGGCGATGACGACCTGGTTTCCGGCCTTGTGCAGGGCTTCGGCCAGTGCCCGGCCGATGCCGGAGCCGCCGCCGGTAATAAGGATGGTGTTGCCGGTGATGTTCATCGCAGATCCCTTTCCTGGTTGCGAGACATCAGCTGGCGTCGCTACTCTCCAACGGAAAGAAGGCGCCCAAAGGTTCGATACGCACCAAAAGGAGAGTGTCGGCATGCATGCGATCCGCGAGGCGATGGCGACGATGCACAAGCGCAGCGAGGAGATTCCGCCGGTCTCGAGAGCGGTGGAATCGCTGGTGCGGCAGGTGATCGCGCAGGTCGCCGACAAATGGACCATGCTGGTGCTGGAAGCGCTGGAGGAGCACGGCACGTTGCGCTTCACCGAATGCGGGCGGATCGTCGGCGGGATCAGCCAGAAGATGCTGACCAAGACGCTGCGCGAGATGGAACGCGACGGGCTGGTGGTCAGGACCGTCCACCCGGTGATCCCGCCGCATGTCGACTACACGCTGACGGAGCTCGGCCGCGAGCTCAGCGCGGCCTTCTGCGGGGTCTGGACCTGGGCGGAGACCTATCATGCCGAGGTTTCGGCGGCGCGGCGGGTCTTTCGGGAGCGGGAGGAGGGGTAGGCTATTCCCGCTTCGAATGCCGCCTTCTCCGTCATGGTCGGGCTTGTCCCGACCATCCACGTCTTCGCTTCGCTGATCGATCGCGGTGGTCAAGACGTGGATGCTCGCCACAAGAGCGAGCATGACGAGCTGGGTCAGTGCGCAGCCAAGCCTTCGCAGCGCAATTGATCACGGCCGCCCTCGTAGCGCCGACGATTGCCGTGCTGCATGTTCTTGTGATCAGCGCAGTAGCCATTCGCCTTGTGCGGCTTGCAGAGCAGGCACCCGGCGCGGGCGCTCTTCGGACGTTTGCGCTTGTGATGCATATTGGGTGCGCAGTACGATAGTTTACGGATCTTTGCGGCTGGTCAACGTCTCAAGAAGGCTATCGGCCAAATGCGGTTCTTTTAGCCAAAGATAAGCTTTATACAACATTTGATCGAATTCGTTCTCAGCGGCGATGCTTGGATCAGTCGCGTTGAGCATGCCTACAATTTCATTAGAACTCAGGATGCCTTTGTTCTTTAAAAGAACAAGCAGTTCACGCATGGCGGCTAGCGACGCTATAGCTGCAGGCGATTCATGCATTGCTTGCTCCAAAATGTAAAACTACCCCGCCTTCTGCACGAAGCTGTCCAGCACCATTTTCCGCCCGGCCTTGTCGAAATCCACCGTCAGCTTGTTGCCGTCGACGCTGGCGACCGAGCCGGGGCCGAACTTGACGTGGAACACGCGGGCGCCGGGCTCATAGGCTGAGCCGCCGGTCGATTTCGCCGTCAGCTCGCCCTCGATCATCAGCGGGCCGCGCTTGCCGCCGAATCCGCGCTGGCCGGAATCGGAGAAGCCCGAGCCTCCGCCCGAATTGAACTTCGCCTTGTTCTCCTGCGCCCGCTGCCAGCCCGGCGTCTGGTAGGAGGAGCCGAAGCTCTCCATGCGCTCGAAGCGCGAGGCGCCGTAGCCGCCCTGGCTGTAGGCGGTCGGCGCCTGGACGACCTCGACATGGTCTTCCGGCAACTCGTCGATGAAGCGCGAGGGCAGGCTCGACTGCCAGAGGCCGTGGATGCGCCGGTTCGAGGCGAAATAGAGCTTCAAGCGCTTGCGGGCGCGGGTCAGGCCGACATGGGCGAGGCGGCGCTCCTCCTCCAGGCCGGCACGGCCGCTCTCGTCGAGGGC
The DNA here is from genome assembly GCF_032464875.1 of Allobosea rubneri. Lineage (NCBI taxonomy): Bacteria > Pseudomonadati > Pseudomonadota > Alphaproteobacteria > Hyphomicrobiales > Alloboseaceae > Allobosea > Allobosea rubneri. Next base: position 14,368 of record NZ_JAWDID010000017.1, on the reverse strand, counting down.
GCGCTGGTTGGGGAAGAGCCCTTCCTCCCAGCCGGGCAGGAAGACGGTGTCGAACTCAAGCCCCTTGGCGGCGTGCAGGGTCATGATCGAGACGCGCGCGCCGGATTCGCCGCCATCGGCGTCCATGACCAGCGAGACGTGCTCGAGGAAGGCCGGCAGGTCGGGAAATTCGTCGAGCGAGCGGACCAGCTCCTTGAGGTTCTCCAGCCGTCCGGCGGCGTCGGCCGAGCGGTCCTTCTGCCACATCTCGGTGTAGCCGCTCTCCTCCAGCACGAGCTCCGCGAGCTCGCCCTGGCGCATGCTCTCGGTCCGGGCCGACCAGCGGGCGAAGGCCTCGACCAGTTCGCGGAGCGCGGTGCGGGCCTTGGGCTTCAGTTCATCGGTCTCGACCATGGCCCGGGCCGACTGCATCAGCGAGAAGCCGGTCGCCCGCGCATGGTTGTGCAGGATCTGGATGGTGGCGTCGCCGAGGCCGCGCTTCGGGACATTGACGATGCGCTCGAAGGCGAGGTCGTCGGTCGGGCTCACCACGCAGCGCAGATAGGCCATGGCGTCGCGGATCTCGGCGCGCTCGTAGAAGCGCGGGCCGCCGATGACGCGATAGGGCACGCCGACATGGATGAGCCGCTCCTCCATCTCACGCATCTGCGCGGAGATGCGGACCAGGATCGCCACCTCGGCGAGGTTCTCGCCCTTGGACTGCATCGCCTCGATCTCGTCCGAGATCAGGCGCGCCTCCTCCTGGCTGTCCCAGGCGCCGGTGATGGTGACCTTCTCGCCGGCCTCGTCCTCGGTGCGCAGCGTCTTGCCGAGCCGGCCCTCATTGCGGGCGATCAGCTTGGCAGCGGTAGCAAGGATATGCCCGGTCGAGCGGTAATTGCGTTCGAGGCGGACCACGACCGCGCCCGGAAAATCGTTCTCGAAGCGCAGGATGTTGTCGACCTCGGCGCCGCGCCAGCCATAGATCGACTGGTCGTCGTCGCCGACGCAGGCGATGTTGCGCCGGCCCTGTGCCAGGAGGCGCAGCCAGAGATACTGGGCGACGTTGGTGTCCTGGTACTCGTCGACCAGGATGTAGCGGAAGCGCTCATGATAGCTCGCGAGCACGTCGGGATGTTCGCGGAACAGCGTCAGGCAGTGCAGCAGGAGATCGCCGAAATCGACGGCGTTCAGCGTCTTCAGTCGGTCCTGATAGGCGGCATAGAGCTTGCCCCCCTTGCCGTTGGCGAAGACGCCGGCCTCGCCCGGCGGCACGTCCTTGGGGCTGAGACCGCGGTTCTTCCAGCTGTCGATGAAGCCGGCCAGCATCCGGCCGGGCCAGCGCTTCTCGTCGATCCCCTCGGCCTGGATCACCTGCTTCATCAGGCGGATCTGGTCGTCGGTGTCGAGGATGGTGAAATCGGAGCGCAGGTCGAGCAGCTCCGCATGGCGGCGCAGGAGCTTGGCCGAGATCGAATGGAAGGTGCCGAGCCAGGGCATGCCCTCGGCGACCGGCCCGACGAGGTTTGCGACGCGCTCCTTCATCTCGCGCGCCGCCTTGTTGGTGAAGGTCACGGCGAGGATCTGCGAGGGATAGGCGCGGCCCGTCGAAATCAGATGGGCGATGCGGGTGGTGAGCACGCGGGTCTTGCCGGTGCCGGCGCCGGCGAGCACCAGCACGGGCCCGTCGGTCGCCTCGACCGCCTGGCGCTGCTCCGGATTGAGCCCCTGCAGATAGCTGGCCGCAGGCTGCGCGGCGGCGCGCGCGGCGAGGCCGCCGGGACGGGGCAGGGGGGCGGAGGTGAACTGGTCTGACAAGGGGCTGGCTTGGGTTCGCTGCGTGATCGTGATTCGTTCACGGTCAATATAGGGGCAGGCGGTCTGGATTGCTCGCCGCCGCGGACGGTTTTCCGCGACGGCGTCCGGGGCACTCTAAACCCGCCCGCTCACCGCGCTGGCAGCAGGTATCTCAGCCCTTGCGTGAAGCCGCGCGGCGCAACGGAGAGGTGGTCCTCGTCGTTCAGGACCACTGATTTCAGGCTCAGATTGGGGTACTTCCGGCCGCGCAACGCCGTCTCCAGTGTCCGGTTGTCGGCGACCATGTCGACGCTCTGGCTGTAGCGCCGGTCGCCTTTGCGCAGCGCCTCGTACTCGCCGACATAGAGGAAGACCTTGGCCGGCAGGTCGCGGTTCTGGGCGGCATAGCTCGCCTCGAGGCCCAGAGCGTGGCGCTTGTCATACCAAAGCGACGGGCTGCCGAGGATGTAGCCGCTGAACAGGCCGGGCTCGGTGAAGAGGATCTGCGCACCCAGCAGGGAGCCATAGGAATGGCCGAGGAAGAGCGCCCGGGACGGATCGGCGCGATAGCGGGCGGCGATGAATGGCTTCACCTGATCGCGCAGATAGGTCTGGTAGGCTCGTCCCTGGCCATGAACTGTGCCGGCCGGCGCACTGCTCGGCCCGTTCGGTGTCGGCGTGTAGTCGCGCCGGCGGCTGGCCGCGCCATCCTCGCCCTTGGCATAGGACAGACCGACCAGGATGAACTCTTCGAGCTTGGGGCCGTCGAGGTTCAGGCGGCGGCTGATCTGGCGGATGATCGGGAAGGCGTAATCCGCGTCGGTGACGTACAGCACCGGATATGTCCGCTGCGGTTCCTTCGCGTAGGAAGGCGGCAGGGCGACGAAGACCTGGTAGCCACGGCCGGAGACCGGATCGGGCACGTCCCAGACCTCGCTGCCGGCGACCTCATAAGGCCGGCCTTCGCCCGGCTGCGCCTTCGCGGTCGATTGAGGCTGGGCGTTCGCCGGCATGGCGGCGAGGCCGAAGCCGGCGACAAGGGGGATGACCAGGGTATTCAGGACGCGTCGCAGCACGTGAAGGCTCTCTCATAGGCCCGCGCCGGTCATGGCGCGCGCGGCGAGGTGCCGGGCGAACTCGGGCGGCAATCGGGCAGGTTCGCAATTCCGGGGCGCCGACATAGTCTGGTGGTTAATCACGGGGCGGTTCGCGGATCGGAAGGGAAGCTCATGGCCCAGGCATCGCACGCCCACCAGGTCACCAATCAGGTGCCGCCGCTGGCCGATTACGATGCCTACGCCGCCGATCCCGTGCTGAAGGCGGCCGTCAGGGCCTTCGACGCCGGCTGGGCCGATGAGCGGCTGCACGAGGCCGGCCGGACGGTCGGTGCCGCCGAGACGATCGAGATGGCGCGGCTCGCCAACCGGCATGGGCCGGAGCTGCGCAGCCATGACCGCTACGGCAACCGCATCGATCAGATCGAGTTTCACCCCGCCTGGCACGCGCTGATGAGCCGGGCAATCGGCCAGGAGACGCATGCGCTGGCCTGGAACAGGCCGGGGCCGGGGGCGCAGGTGGCGCGGGCCGCCCTGCAATATCTCTGGTATGGCTGCGAGAGCGGGATCTGCTGCCCGATCTCGATGACCTATTCGGCGATCCCGGTGCTGAAGCAGGACCGGGCGCGCTGGGCGCAGTGGGGCGCGCTGATCTCGTCCGCAGCCTATGACAAGCGTCAGGGCCCCGCCGCAGGCAAGACCGGCGCCACCGTCGGCATGGCGATGACCGAGACGCAGGGTGGCTCGGATCTCCGCCAGACCCAGACCATCGCCTATGACAATCGCGACGGAACCTATTCGCTGCATGGGAGCAAATGGTTCTTCTCGGTGCCGCATTCCGACGTCTTCCTGACGCTGGCGCGCAATGAGGAGGGCATCTCCTGTTTCGTGGTGCCGGGCTGGCTGCCCGACGGGGCGCGCAACGGCATCGCGATCCAGCGCCTGAAGGACAAATGCGGCAACCGCTCGAATGCCTCCTCCGAGGTCGAGTTCCGCGGTGCCATCGGCCATATGCTCGGCGATCCCGGCAGGGGCCTGCGGACCGGGCTGTCGATGAACCACAATACAAGGCTCGACATTGCCGCGGCCTCGGCCGGCTTGATGCGGCAGGCGGTGATGCTCGCCGGCCATCACGCCCAGCACCGCACCGCCTTCCAGCGCCTGCTGATCGACCAGCCGATCATGCAGAACGTCCTCGCCGATCTCGCGATCGAGGCGGAGGCCGCGGCCTGGCTCGCGTTCAGGCTGTTCGCCGCGGTCGACCGGCAGGAGCAGTCCGAGAGTGAAAAGCTGCTGGCGCGGATCGGCGCGCCGCTGGCGAAGTACTGGGTGGCGAAACGCACGCCGGCGGTGATCGTCGAGGCGCTGGAATGCCATGGCGGCAACGGCTTCATAGAGGAGAGCCCGATGGCGCGGCACTATCGCGAGGCGCCGCTCAACTCGGTCTGGGAAGGCTCGGGCAATGTCATCTGCCTCGACGTGCTGCGCTCGCTCGAGCGCGAGCCGGGCTCGCTGCAGGCGCTGCTCAAGGAATTGCACGCGGTTTCGGGCCAAGACCGGCGCTATGACGCGGCGCTGCAGGCGCTTGAGGGCGATCTGCCCGAGCTCATCCGCCATGAGGGCCAGGCGAGACGGCTGACCGAGCGGCTGGCGCTGATGCTGCAGGGCGCGCTGCTGATCCGCCACGCGCCGCATGCGGTCGCGGACGCCTTCGTCGCGACGCGGCTCGCCGGGCGCTGGTCCGGCCATTTCGGAGATTTGCCCCATGGCGTGGATGCGGCGGCCCTGGCGCGAAGGGCGGTGCCGGAGCTGGCTCCATAAGCGCCGCTGATCCTGGCATCCAAACTCTGGATTTCTCCAGCGCCGGCCATTCTGCGAGCCTGTGCCGCATGTCATGTGAGGCATTCGGATATGGACAGGCGGCAACTGACCGGCATTCTCCTGCTCGTGATCGCGCTCCAGATTCTGCCGATCTCGGATACGCTGGCGAAATATCTGTCGGCGTCGCTGCCTGTCCTACAGGTGATCTGGGCGCGCTTCTTCTTCCACTGCCTGGTGACAGGGCTCTATAGCGCCTGGCGATACGGTCCCCACATGCTGCTGCCGACCGTGTCCTGGACGCTGACTGCCAGGAGCGCTGCGCTCTTTCTCGCGGTCGCGCTGTTCTATGTCGCGATCCACCATATGCCGCTGACGACGGCGCTGACCTTGTGGTTCGTGGAGCCTTTTCTCCTGACCCTGCTGGCGCTCCTCGTCTTCAAGGAGAAGGTCACGCCGCTGCAATGGCTGGCGATAGCGGTCGGTTTCCTCGGCATCGTCCTGGCGATCAGGCCGAGTGCCGACAACTGGCAATGGAGCTATCTGATCGGCCTTGCGGCAGGCATGGGCTATGCCGTCTTCCTGCTGCTGACGCGGGTGGTTGAGAGCCGGATTCCGGCGGTCGTCTCGGTCTACCAGACCGGGCTGGTCGGCTGCGTCCTGTCCAGCATTGCGGTCATCCCCGTCTGGCAGTCGCCGAGCGCCATCCAATGGCTGCAACTGATGGCGACCGGCTGCATCGCCGCGATCGCGCATTTCCTGATCATCAAAGCGTTCGAGCGGGCAGAGGCGAGCCTGCTCGCGCCGTTCACCTATGCCGAGGTGATCACCGCGACCATTCTCGGCATCCTCGTCTTCGGCGACGTGCCGGATCGCTGGGCCTATGTGGGGCTCGCGATCATCATCCTGAGCGCGATCGCGGTGGTGCCGCGCGAGCCCAAGCGGGAAGTGTCGCCTCAGGCATGATGATGGCTTGCGGCTCGTATCGGAATGCCGTTGGCGCGAGGCCGGTCCGGATCTCGTCGGCGAGCGCATCGAGGACCGGTGAAGCGCTGTGCCGGTTGAGCTTGAGGCAGAGATGGACGGGAGCTAGCAGGGGCAGACCCTCGGCGCGATTCAGAATCCGCACTCCGGCCGGGACGAGGCTGCGCTCGACGGCGCTAATGCCCATGCCGGAGCGGACCGCGGCATGAATCGCGCCGATATTGTCGCTGCTGAAGGCGATCCGCCAATCGCGCCCGGTTGCATCGAGAGCCTCCGCCATCGTCGTCCGGCAGACGCAGCCCTCGGGAAAGACGGCCAGGGGCAGGGGGCGGCCCCTGGCCAGGGATGGAGACGCCGCGATCCAGACCAGCTCTTCCGTCCGGATCAATTCATGCTCCGATACCGGGCCGCGGCAGGCGACGAGGGCGAGGTCGACCAGCCCATCCTTCAGCCTGCGCTCGATGGCGACGCCGTTGTCGCAGACGATGTCGACCTGAACGCCGGCATGCGCCTCGGCGAAGCGCCTGAGGATCTCGGGCAGCAGGATGTTGGCGTAGTCGTCGGAGGTGCCGATGCGGACGATCCCCGACAGGCCGGCCTGGTCGATGCGGCTCATTGCCTCGTCGCTGAGCGGGAGGATGCGCCTGGCATAGTGGAGCAGGACCTCGCCTTCGCGCGTCAGCTGGATCTGGCGCTTGGTTCGGTCGAAGACCTCCTTGCCGAGCGCTTCCTCCAGCCGCCGGATCTGCATGCTGATCGCCGGCTGCGTTCGGTGCAGCCGGTCACCGGTGCGGGTGAAGCTCTGCGTCTCGACGATCGTGACGAAGGTCTTGAGCAGGTCGGTATCGATCGGTGGCCGCATCCTGGCGCTCCGGCAACAGCTCGGGCGAAGCTACAGGATGACGAGAGAATGGGCTATCGGCTGGCACTTGTCGTCATGGTCGGGACAAGCCCGACCATGACGACAAGTGTGCTTACCCCACTTCAGGCGCGAAATTCATCGCGACACCGTTGATGCAGTAACGCAGGCCGGTGGGCGGCGGGCCGTCGGGGAAGACATGGCCGAGATGGCCGCCGCAATTGGCGCAGTGCACTTCGACCCGGTGCATCCCGAAGCTGTAGTCCTCGCTCTCCTCGACCGAGCCCTGGAGCGGCTGGTCGAAGCTCGGCCAGCCGGTGCCGCTCTCGAACTTCTTGCCGGCCTTGAACAGCGGCTGGTCGCAGCCGGCGCAGGAGAAGGTGCCGGCACGCTTCTCGAAGTTCAGGGCACAGGAGCCGGCGCGCTCGGTGCCGTGGCCACGCAGCACGTAATACTGCTCGGGCGTCAGCTTCTCGCGCCATTCGGCGTCGCTGAGCTGGAAGGGGAATTCGCGCTCCGGCTTCCCCGTCTTGGCGAACATGTCCATCAGGCCCATGCAAGGCTCCTTTCCGCGCTGTCTCATCGGGAGTGTGGCGCGAGATATGGGGATTTGTCTTCCTGATTTCAGGGGGGCGGCGCGTCGCCCGCTTCACGTTCGCGTTCGGCCGAGACCGAGTTCTTCTCCGGCGCCGTCCCGCGTCACCCAACCGTCACGCGACTCCTCTAGTCGGCTCGCCATTGCAATCGTGACATCGAGGCAGGCGTGACGCAGACGGTCAGGGCGGTCAAGCGCAACACCAGCCTCGGGCTCAACAACGCAGTCCATCGCAGCAAGGCGCTCTCGCGCGCCGGTCTGCTGGAGCGGATGTTCACGCTCGCCTTCTCCGGTCTGGTCTACCCGCAGATCTGGGAGGACCCGGTCGTCGACATGGAGGCGCTGGCGCTGCAACCGGGCGACCATCTCGTCGCGATCGCCTCGGGCTCCTGCAACATCCTGTCCTATCTCACCGCCGACCCGGCCAGGATCAGCGCCGTCGACCTCAACGGTGCCCATATCGCGCTCGGCCACCTCAAGCTCGCGGCGTTGGCCGAGATCGAGGACCAGCCGACCTTCCGGCGCTTCTTCGGCGAGGCACAGTCCAAGGCGAATGTCGCGCTCTATGACCGCGCCATCGCGCCGCGGCTCGACGCGGTCAGTCGCGCCTATTGGGAAGGGCGGAGCCTGACCGGGCGGCGGCGGATCGAGGCGTTCGCCCGCAATTTCTACCGCCACGGCCTGCTCGGTCGCTTTATCGGCGCCGGTCATTTTCTCGGCCGCCGGCTCGGCTGCGATCCGCGGATCATGCTGGAGGCGAAGTCGATGGAGGAACAGCGGGCGCTGTTCGAGGCCCATCTCGCGCCGGTCTTCGAGAAGAGGCTGGTGCGTTGGCTGGTGCGCCAGCCGGCCTCGCTCTACGGGCTCGGCATCCCGCCGGCGCAATATGAGGCGCTGGCCGCCGATGGCGATGCCGGCATACGCAACGTGCTGCGCCACCGGCTGGAGCGACTGGCCTGCGGCTTCGATCTCAAGACCAATTACTTCGCCTGGCAGGCCTTCGGCCGCGGCTATGGACCGGGGCCGGATGCTTCGGTCCCGCCCTATCTCGAGCCGCACCATTTCGAGACGGTGCGCGAACGGGCCGGCCGGGTCGGCTACCATCAGGGCTCGGTCACCGCCTATCTCGCGCAGCAGCCGGCGGCGAGCTGCCATGGCTATGTCCTGCTCGACGCGCAAGACTGGATGAACGATGCCGAGCTGACGGCGCTGTGGTCTCAGATCACCCGCACGGCGGCACCAGGCGCGCGGGTGATCTTCCGCACCGCCGCCGATGAGCGGCTGCTGCCGGGGCGGGTGCCGGACGCGATCCTGTCGCAGTGGCAGTATCACGAGATGCGCAGCCGCGAGCTCGGCGCGCGCGATCGCTCATCGATCTATGGCGCCTTCCATCTCTATACGCAGGGCGGGGCGCAGGCGTGAGCGCGGTCCGGCACAGCGAGGATGCAGCCGGGCTGATGGACCGGATGTACCGCTTCCAGCGGCACATCTACGATGCCACCCGCAAATTCTACCTGCTCGGCCGCGATGGGCTGGTCGACGGCCTGCAGCCGCCGACGGGCGGCAGCGTGCTCGAGGTCGGCTGCGGGACGGGGCGAAACCTGATCAAGATTGCGCGCGCCTATCCTCAGGCGCGCTGCTACGGGCTCGACGTTTCCGAGGAGATGCTCGCGACGGCGCGCCAGCAGGTGGCGAAGGCCGGGCTTTCCGGCCGCATCACCCTGAAGCAGGCTGATGCGACGAGTTTCGAGCCGGAAGCGCTGTTCGGCCGGGCCGATTTCGACCGGGTCGTGATCTCCTACGCCCTGTCGATGATCCCGCCCTGGCGCGCGGTGCTGGCGCGGGCGCTGTCGACGCTGGCGCCCGGCGGGTCGCTCCACATCGTCGACTTCGGCGACCAGGCGCATCTGCCGGCCCCGTTCAAGGCGCTGCTGAACCGCTGGCTGGCGCTGTTCCACGTCACGCCGCGACCGGAGCTCGGCGCCGAACTTGAGCAGCTCTGCACCGAGAGCGACGCGAGTGGCAGCACGCGGCGGCTTTATAACGGCTATGCCGTGCAAGGGCTCGCGACCCGGCGAGGTTGAGCCATCTGGACGGCGCCGCCCTTGGCCTGATACGCCATCGCGATGAGCGAAACGCAGGATCAGGCTGGGCCCTCGGAGCGTTTCGAACGCACCTGCGACCGTCTGCGCCAGCTCTATCACGGCCGGACCCCGGCGGCGCTGCGCTTCCAGTTCGCGACGCTGATCGTCGATCTCCTGATCATCGGCTTCTTCATCGCGACGCCGCTGCTGCGCGGCAAACCGGCCTTTCTCTGGCTCGACTACGCCGTCGCGACCATCGTCCTGATCGAGATCGTGGCGCGGATGTTGGCCTCGTCCAACGTGCCGAGGCTCCTGCGGCAGCCGAGCATGCTGCTCGACCTGTTCATCCTGGCGACGCTGCTGGCGCCGCAATGGCTGGAGAACTTCGGCTTTCTGCGCATCCTGCGGCTCTGGTCGCTGTCGCAGCGTAACCTGCTCTGGGGGCAGTTGCGCGAGACGCGCTATCGCGAATGGGAGGATGTCTCGCGGGCGCTGATCAACCTCGTCACCTTCCTCTTCGTGGTCACCGGCTTCGTCTACACCTTCTTCTTCATGGGACGCCCTGGCCTCGATGGCTATGTCGAGGCCCTCTATTTCACCGTCGCCACGGTGACGACCACCGGCTTCGGCGACATCACGCTGCCCGGCATCGGCGGCAAGCTGACCTCGATCGTGGTGATGATCGTCGGCATTTCGCTGTTCGTGCGGCTGGCGCAGGCGGTGTTCCGGCCGCAGAAGGTGACCTTTCCCTGCCCGCAATGCGCGCTCCAGCGTCACGAGCCGGACGCCGTGCACTGCAAGGCCTGCGGCCACATCCTGAAGATCCCGGACCACGACGACTGAGGAGCGGGCTGCCCTTGTTCCCGGCTCGGCCGGTTCGGCGCGGGGGCGAGGGGGCTTTCTGTCCAGCCGGCTTCAGCGGGACGCGAACGTCGACGTCAGCAGTTCGCTCACGCCCGACCAGAGGATCTGGACGCCAAGGCAGAACAGGATGAAGGCGGACAGACGGACGGCGATTTCCGTGCCGCCTTTGCCGAGCAGCTTCTGCACGCGCACCGCATAGGCGAAGCAGAACCAGATGCTGAGCGCGATCACGAAGATCGCCAGCAGGCTCGCCAGCACGAAGATGAGTTCGCCGGAGGAGCCGGTGAAGGTCGCGCGCGACAGCCCGATGCTGATCGTGACGGCGATCGTGCCGGGGCCCGTCGTCAGCGGCAGGGTCAGCGGGTAGAAGGCCTGGGACATCAGATCCGTGCGGGGCACAGCGTCCGCTGTCTCGATATCCTTCTGGCTGCCTTCGTTGAGCAGCTTCCAGCCGGAGACGGCGACGATCAGACCGCCTGCCACGCGCAGGATCGGGATCGAGATTCCATAGAACTGGAGGACGAGCGAGCCGAGAAGGAACGAGCCCATCAGGACGAAGAGCGAGTTCACGGCGATGCGGCGCGCGAGAACGCGCCTGGTCTCGGCCGCTGCGCCGCGCGTCAGCCCAAGGAAGACGAGGGCCGAGCCCGGTGGGTTGACCACGGGAAAGATGGCCGCGAGCACGATCAGGAATGTGTTGACCGCAGCCGGCATGCAAACCTGTCCAGGATCGACAATCCCGGGACTATGGCACGATCGGAGCGCTGTGCCGAGTTCGAGGCAACACCCGATGGCCTAGTGGCGCGTCTCTTTCTCGCGCTCGCCGCTCATCGACTCGACGGTGATCGCAGTCTTCACCGGCATGCCGATCATCCGGCCGACGATGGCCGGCAGCGGCATGCGGGCATGGGCGGCCTTCATCAAGGCGAGGCCGGCGAGGATGTCGGCCGGGAAGGGCGTGACCTTGCGGCTCGCCATGTCGACATGGAGCGAGAGGTTCTCCGAGGTGGCCGCCAGCCAGCCTTCGCTGGCATGGCGCATCTCGAGATAGAAATGCAGCCGCTTCTCGTCGAAGGCGATGAGCTGGGCGGTGACCCGGACCTGGTCGCTCTCGGTCAGCTCGCGCTTGTAGAGGATGTGGCATTCGGCCGCGAAGACCGAGGCGTTGCGGGTCTCGACATAGTCATGGTTGAGGCCGATGAGCGAGAACAGCTCGTCCACGGCCCGGTCGAACAGGACGTGGTAATAGGCCATGTTGAGATGACCGTTGTAATCGATCCATTGCGGTTCGACGCGCATGTTCGACGAGACAAAGGGCGCGAAGAAAAGGGCGGTCGTGCGGGGTTCGTCATGCATGGGCGCCTCCTCTTGCTCTCGCTTCACCAATCGCGAGCCTGCCCCGGAGCCCTGCGCTACAGACCTGCCCGGCTTCGCAGCTTGGCACTTGCCGTTGCTCACGGCGCGCGGGAAAACAGCGCCATGGCGGCTGCTCGAAAGCCGAACGATTCCAGACTAGGCGATCCTTTCAGGTCATGACAATGCACTCTCCCGCCGCGATGGCTCAGACCCCCCCTGTCCCTGCCGCAGAGCTGCCGCCTTCGGCCCAGGCAATTGCGGCTGTCACGCAGGAACTCGCGGCTCGCTTCGGTAACCGTCTGGTAACCAGTCTGGCAGTTCGTCAGCAGCACGGGCACACCCTGACCTGGATTCCGAACCAGCCGCCGGACGCAGTGGTCTTCCCGCAGAGCACCGACGAGGTGTCCGCCATCGTGAAACTCTGCGCGGCGCATGGGGTTCCGGTGATCGCGTTCGGCACCGGCACCTCGCTCGAAGGCCATGTCAACGCGCCCTATGGCGGCGTCTGCATTGACATGGGCCAGATGAAGAAGGTCGTGGCCGTGCATGCGGAGGACCTCGACTGCGTCGTCGAGGCCGGCGTGACGCGCAAGGAACTGAACGAGCATCTGCGCGACCAGGGCCTGTTCTTCCCGATCGATCCGGGCGCCGACGCCTCGATCGGCGGCATGGCGGCGACGCGCGCCTCCGGCACCAATGCCGTGCGCTACGGCACGATGAAGGACAATGTGGTCGCGCTGACGGCGGTGATGGCCGATGGCGCGATCGTGAAGACGTCGAGCAGGGCCCGGAAAACCTCGGCCGGCTACGACCTGACGCGGCTGCTCGTCGGCTCGGAAGGCACGCTCGGCATCGTCACCGAGGTGACGCTGAAGCTGCACGGCATCCCCGAGGCGATCTCGGCCGGCGTCTGCCCGTTCCCGTCGGTCAAGGCGGCCTGCGACGCGACCATCGTCACCATCCAGTCCGGCCTGCCGGTGGCGCGGATCGAGCTCGTCGACGACGTGATGATGCGCGGCGTCAACCTGCACTCCAAGCTCGGCCTGCCGGAGACGACGATGCTGTTCGTCGAGTTCCACGGCTCGGAGGAGGGCGTGAAGGAGCAGGCCGAGCGCTTCGGCGAAATCGCCGCCGAGTTCGGCGGCGGACCGTTCGACTGGGCGACCAAGGCGGAGGATCGCAGCAAGCTCTGGCAGGCACGGCACGACGCCTACTGGGCGGCGCGCACGCTCCGGCCGGGTGCTGAATCGGTCGCGACCGATGTCTGCGTGCCGATCTCGCGGCTGGCGGACTGCGTCGAGGAGACCAAGCGCGACATCGAGGCGCTCGGGCTGATCGCGCCCATCGTCGGCCATGTCGGCGACGGCAATTTCCACACCCAGCCGATGGTCGACCTTGCCAATCCCGAGGAAGTCGCGGTCTGCCAGGACTTCATCGACCGTCTGGTCAAGCGCGCGCTCGCCATGGGCGGCACGTGCACCGGCGAGCATGGTGTCGGCCAGAAGAAGATGAAGTACCTCGAGGCCGAGCATGGCGCGCCGGCGCTGGCGGTGATGCGCCTGTTGAAGCGTTCGCTCGACCCGCAGAACATCCTCAATCCGGGTAAAATCGTCACGTTGTGAAAATATCGGTGGCGGCAGGAGGGTTATCTCTTCAGGGAGGTCGTGATCCTGCCGCGACTTGGGTGCATGATCGCGCGCGTGATGAACAGAATGTTGCAAGAGCGTGCGTGAGGCCCTGACCTTCCTGGCCGGGCTGTTGGTGGCGGCGTTGCTGGCGGCGCTGCTCGGGCCCGGCTTTGTCGACTGGCGGGAGTATCGCAACCTTTTCGAGCAGCGCATCGGCGCGGCGCTCGGGCTGGAGACGCGCATCGCCGGCGATATCGGTCTGCGCCTTTTGCCATCGCCGCGCCTGACCTTGCGCGGGGTCAAGCTGGGTGCTGCCGATGGCGAGAGCAGCGCGGCGACAATCGAGCGCCTCACGGTCGAGCTCGCTTTGTCGGCACTGGCGCGCGGCGATTTCCGCCTGACCGAGGCGGAAGCCGACGGCATGGCGCTCACCCTGGTTACAGACCCCAATGGGGCGGTGCTGATGCCGCCCCGCCATGGCACGGGACTGCCGGCGGCGACCGCGATCGACAACTTCGCGATCCGCCGCTCGGCCATCATCTGGCGCGAGGGCGACAAGCCGGCGCAGGTGCTGGCGCCGATCTCGGTCGATCTCGCCGCAGCCGGCCTCGGCGGGCCCTGGCGGGTCGAGGGCGAGGTCGCGGGGGCCTCGCTGCGGCTCGCCACCGGCGAGGCCGAGGCTGACGGCCGCCTGCGCGCCAAGATCTTCGTCACCGGCGAGCAGAACCAGGTTTCGTTCGACGGCGCGCTCGCCCTGCCGCTGGCTGGCGGGCAACTGCAGCCATCGCTCCAGGGCGCCTTCACGCTGACGCCAGGCGGGGCGCTCAGCCTTTCCGGCACAGTCAGCGGCGGGCACCGCCAGCTCGATTTCAGCGGACTCGCGGTCGAGATCGCCGGCGGGGCGGCGCGGCTGGAGGGCGAGGGCCGCCTGCTGCCGGCGACGGGCTCCGGCGGGTTTCAACTGCGGGCACGGCGGATCGACGCCGACGCGTTGATCGAGGCGCTCGGGCAGAGGCCGGGCTTCGAGCGTGCCCTGCAGGCGCTGCCGGGGGCGCTCGATCTTACGCTCGATCTCGACCAGATCGCCTGGCGCGGCGAGGATCTGAGCGGTTTTGCCCTGCGCGGACGCCTGAGCGAGACCGGGGTCTCGGGCGGGAGCGCCAATGTGCGCATCGCCAATGCGACGCTGGAAGCGACCGGCGATCTTGGCGACAATGGCTTTCGTGGCGAGCTTTCGCTGAAGGCGCCGGATGCGCGGCGCGCGGCGCTGGCACTGGGCCGGCTCGGCGTCGAGCCGGCCTTGGCCGACAGCTTCGCCGCGTTTCGCGAGTTCGAAGGCGCCGCGACGC